>NZ_SNUT01000048.1 GCF_012027615.1 Thermococcus sp. 21S7 | reverse complement strand
CGCAACATCTCGCAGAATCTCTGCGCTTTTCATTAACCGCACCTCCTAAATGTAAAAGAAAAGGGAGCTTTAAGCCTTTTGCTGCTTTTCATGGTGCAGGAGCTTGGTAATGCTCCAGTACATTAATTATGAATATGGAGCCCCAAGCAAAGACTAGGAAAGCCAGAGCGCCTGCGTCCATCTTCATCACCTCAGACCTTTATGAGCACCTCGTTCTTTGCAAGCTCCTCGCCGTACTTCTTCTTGATGGCCAT
>NZ_SNUT01000047.1 GCF_012027615.1 Thermococcus sp. 21S7 | reverse complement strand
ATATCAACGTTCAGGAACATGAAGCTCATTTTACCCCTGATGTCGAGGTACTTTCTGGTTATCGTTTCGAAGTACCTCTCCACCTTCGATGGATCCTCAAGGAACGTGAAGGTGAACTTCTCTATTCCAAGTACCACCGTGTGATTTCTACTTCCCTTCGGGACCTTTCGCGCGATTCTGGCGTAGAGTGCCAGATGATACTCGAAGTCTTCCACAACGTCAATCTTCCCCAGAACGTTGCCAACGTCCACCAG
>NZ_SNUT01000046.1 GCF_012027615.1 Thermococcus sp. 21S7 | reverse complement strand
CACACAAACTCAAAGGCCTAATCGGAGAAATAGTCCACGTAACAGACGAACTTGAGAAGAGGGCCACCCTCCTCGCCCAGATATCAAGCGATGTCACTGAAGCCATCAATCAGGTGAATGAGGCAGTACAGCAGGTTAGTATTGAGGCTCAGAGGCAGCAGGAGAACATTAACGAGATAACTGAAGGAATGCGCTTCGTTGCTGAGACGAGTTCGGAGAGCGTCAGAGCAATGGACGAATTCGAAGCGGCAGTAAACG
>NZ_SNUT01000045.1 GCF_012027615.1 Thermococcus sp. 21S7 | reverse complement strand
TCCTTTTTCAGCCGGTAAAAGCTGGTTACATTGTTCTCAAAAGCGTGAGTGATGAGAAAGTTCACGATTTCACGATAAGTTTCGAAAAGCTCATCTAACCCTTCGGGTGTTCCCTTGAGTTTGAATTTTGCCGTGAGTTTGATGGTTTCACTCGGCATTTTCCAGCTCCTTTTTTGTTTTCTTAATCCAATCCTTGATTGCTTCTTCAATTGCAACGCTTAGGACTCCTCTTTTGTCTCCATAACGTTTTTTGGCGAGT
>NZ_SNUT01000044.1 GCF_012027615.1 Thermococcus sp. 21S7 | reverse complement strand
ACTGCCTCATTCACCTGATTGATGGCTTCAGTGACATCGCTTGATATCTGGGCGAGGAGGGTGGCCCTCTTCTCAAGTTCGTCTGTTACGTGGACTATTTCTCCGATTAGGCCTTTGAGTTTGTGTGTTGTGTCTTTTAAGTCTTGGATGATTTCTTGGAGTTCGCCTCTTGCTTCGACGCTTAGTCCGTTGCTTAAGTCTCCTTCTGCGAGGCGTTCGAGTTTTTCGCCGATAGCGTTAAGCGTTCCCACGAGATCCTTCCCAACAGCCTCAAAAGCCCTTATAAGCGCCCCAATCTCATCATCCTCAATGTA
>NZ_SNUT01000043.1 GCF_012027615.1 Thermococcus sp. 21S7 | reverse complement strand
CAGAGGCAGCAGGAGAACATTAACGAGATAACTGAAGGAATGCGCTTCGTTGCTGAGACGAGTTCGGAGAGCGTCAGAGCAATGGACGAATTCGAAGCGGCAGTAAACGAAGTCGTCACAATAGCCAGCGAGGGCAGACAGAAAGGAGAAATCTCAGCAAGACAGATAGAGAGCATACAAGAAATGATGAGCGATATTGAAAGCGCGGTTAAAAAAGTCGCCGAGATGAGTAGGAGTATTGAGGAGATTACTAATGTTATTACGAATATTGCGGAGCAGACGAATTTGCTTGCTTTGAATGCTGCTATTGAGGCTGCTCGTGCTGGTGAGGCGGGCAGGGGTTTCGC
>NZ_SNUT01000042.1 GCF_012027615.1 Thermococcus sp. 21S7 | reverse complement strand
GAAATCGTGAACTTTCTCATCACTCACGCTTTTGAGAACAATGTAACCAGCTTTTACCGGCTGAAAAAGGAGACCTACAAGAGCCTTCGAAAGGAGTATCCGGAACTGCCAAGTCATTACCTTTACACGGCCTGCCAGATGGCGACGGCAATATTCAAAAGCTTTAGGAAGCGGAGAAAGAAGGGAAAGGCCAAGGGAAAGCCCGTTTTTAAGAAAGAAGTTATTATGCTGGACGACCACCTGTTCAAACTTGATTTGGAAAATAAAACCGTGAAACTCTCCACTCCCAGGGGACGAATCCAGTTAGAGTTTTACCCGGCCAAATACCATGAGCGGTTCAAGGACTGGAAGATTGGCCAAGCGT
>NZ_SNUT01000041.1 GCF_012027615.1 Thermococcus sp. 21S7 | reverse complement strand
AGTGCCGGTGACGATGGTTAAGGCCAACTTCAGCTACGCCGGGCCGATAAGCTCGATGGCCTTCTCGCCGGGAGAAAGGGACGTTATCGACTGGATAAGCGTATTGACATCGAGCAGAGACCCGGGTAAAAACTTCGTCTTCACAATAAAGTTCGCGGACGAAGAACTGGCGGAAACCTACGTCCACGCGGAGGTCTTTTACGACGTAATCCACAACAGGAAGATAACCTACGAACCGACCGTTCTATACTTCGATGAGGGGAGTGAGTTCGGAAGGATGTGGGAGCTGCATCTTTACAGCGGTGGCTTCACCCTCTATGAGGTGGGTGAAAACGGACTGGTTGAGCTCTCCAGCGGAAACGTGGACGTCAGGGGTAGA
>NZ_SNUT01000040.1 GCF_012027615.1 Thermococcus sp. 21S7 | reverse complement strand
TTCTATATATCCTCGCGAGTATAATGTTTCTAAAATCTGGGCCCTAGTCGCTTTTGTGCCAATTCCCAGATCTTCCATCTTCTTGATGATGCTAGCTGGCGAGTACCTCGCAGGAGGCTTGGTCTTCTTTTTTTCTCGTTTTATCTGGAGCACGTTTACAGTTTCTCCTTTTACAAATTTAGGAAGGACAATTTCATCAAATTTTACATATTTTCCATATATTTTAAGCCAACCTTCTTTTATGGTTCTTGAACCGCTGAGAATAAAGTGATGATTATTGGAGTTTATAATGACCTTTACGCTCTCTCTAATGGCCGGATCAGCAAATGCCGCTAAGAATCTCCTAACAATTAAGTCATAAAGGTTTTGTTCTTCTTTGGT
>NZ_SNUT01000039.1 GCF_012027615.1 Thermococcus sp. 21S7 | reverse complement strand
AATGCCAAGAGAAAGCTCCTTATAGTTCCGGACAAAGAGATCTTGCCGAGAGCTCCAGAAAACGCCGAAGTTCTTGACTGGAGGAGTGTGATAAAGCTTTGCAAGGTTCCGCCTTAGTTATTCACCTAAACCTAAAACTTGAAACAGAAAAGGACATTTTTCGAACTCGAAGATTTTTGACCTGCTAATAATTTAACATAACCATATAAATCTTTTTCTCCGAAAAAGCCTTAAAGAGGAACGTTTTAGTCTAGTTTGCTGTTTTCCATGGCTTACAGCGAAGAAAAGTTTAAAAAAGAAGTTTTTTCTAAAATTCCACTTCGAAATGAGCCTCCTCTTCCAGAGGACTGGCTTCACATAGAGATGCTCGAGCGCTTCAGAC
>NZ_SNUT01000038.1 GCF_012027615.1 Thermococcus sp. 21S7 | reverse complement strand
GCTATAATAGCAACAACACCCGTTGGTTCAGGGACAGAAAAATTAAAATGAGAGGAAGCTACCGGATTTACTGAACTGAATACCTGTTGAAATTTATCGCACCAACCTGCATAATAAATTAATCTATCGATTGAAAGATTGATTTCGTTTTCTGCATTCGCAGATAAAGCACCTTGCTTAATTAATTCATCCAAAAATTGTGCTTTTCTTCCTTCTAACATTTCGGCAATGCGATACAGTATTTGTGCACGATTAAAAGCTGCTCTTCCGCTCCAACCTCCAAATGCACTGCGGGCAGCAATTACAGCATCACGAAAATCTTTTCTGCTGCTTAAGCAAACATTAGCAAGCAAATCACCTTTAGCATTTGTAGCTTTATAATAC
>NZ_SNUT01000037.1 GCF_012027615.1 Thermococcus sp. 21S7 | reverse complement strand
ACAGAAAATGACAAAATTGAATGTTCTGGTGTTATTTATTCTATTTGCTAGTGGATATGCTTACATATGTTTGTTTGTCATTGGTACTTTTTATGTTTTTGAGTATCACGGGATATATTACGTATACGCTTTGACTATGTATTACTTGTTGCTTAACTTAATATTTAATAGACAAGGTGTAAGGCTTGCAAAAAGAATAATAGTCCTCATCACACTTGTATTTCTAGCGAATTTGTTTACTCATTACGAAATACCTTTAACTGTTACTGGAGGTCTGCTTCTTTACCTTTTTGCTGTCTACTGGTTGTCTAAAATTACCGATACTAAGGAATCAGCTTTTTTGAAGGATTTGAAGGTTTTAATAGCAGTATTTATGGTGCTAATA
>NZ_SNUT01000036.1 GCF_012027615.1 Thermococcus sp. 21S7 | reverse complement strand
GAATCTAACACTTCTATCTTATTCCCTCTTCCTATACCAATCATAGTAGTTGAAAAATCGCCTGACCCATCAATACTTAAAATAGCAGCTTCTTCATAAGGAGAAGCATAAAATGCAGAGGCCATGTGGCTTCTGTGATGTTCTATATTATGAATTTTGGGTTTTAAAATAGCAGTGTTTATACCTGACAAAACATTTAACTCTTCTTCTATACTTGCTACCTTTTTTTGATTAAAAAACCTGTTTTTTACAAAATGAAAAGAACTGAAAGGATGCTTTGCAACAAATGCTAGCTTCTTCCACTTTTTAGCATTTACATCTCTACCTATAGCAACATAATCTACTTCCTGCAAAGTAATACCTGCTTCTTTTAAACAAAAATCAAC
>NZ_SNUT01000035.1 GCF_012027615.1 Thermococcus sp. 21S7 | reverse complement strand
GATCTGAAGGTATATGGTGATAACCAAGAGCCCGCTGACCGGCTACATAGCCATGGCGAACTCGGGCGGATTCTTTGGTGCTGAACTCAAGTTCGCCGGCTGGGACGCCATCATAGTAGAGGGAGCGTCCGACCACCCGGTTTACCTCTACATAAACGACGAGAGCGTCGAGCTCAGGGACGCTTCCCACCTCTGGGGTAAGACCTCAACAGAGACGGAGGAGGCCCTTAAGGAAGAAATCGGCGACAAGAGAATCCGCGCTGCACTCATTGGTCCTGCTGGAGAAAACCTCGTCAAGTTTGCGGCCGTTATGAACGACGAGCACAGGGCCGCTGGAAGGGGCGGCGTTGGTGCCGTGATGGGAAGCAAGAAGCTGAAGGCGATAGA
>NZ_SNUT01000034.1 GCF_012027615.1 Thermococcus sp. 21S7 | reverse complement strand
GTGAACTGTTTGTCAGCGAATTGCAGACGGTCAACCCGCTCAGCCGATCCTTCGTCAAGGCGGGGCGCGAACTGCAGATCCAGCATAATGATGATTTCAACGGCGAGCGTCAGGAAGGGGTCGGCCTTTATCAGGTTACCCAGAACCGCGGGCGGCGCTGGAGTTCGGCAAAGGCGTTTCTGGAAAGCGCGCTGGACCGGCCGAATCTGGAGGTCATCACCGATGCGCGGGTGACCCGCGTGGTGATGGACGGGCGGCGCGCGATCGGCGTGTCCTACAGGCGGAACAACAAATACAAGCAGGCGCGGCTGAACCCTGCGGGTGAGGTTCTGCTGTCTGGCGGCGCGGTGAATTCGCCGCAGATATTGATGCTCTCGGGCGTCGGCGCA
>NZ_SNUT01000033.1 GCF_012027615.1 Thermococcus sp. 21S7 | reverse complement strand
CTACCCTTTCAGGAACCGGGACTGGAAGAGCTGTTTGAAAAAGCAAAACAAAACTTTAAGGCGACAACAGAGGTCGAAGAGAGCGATGTATTCCTGATAGCAGTTCCAACGCCACTTGACGAAAAGACAAAGGCGGCTGATTTAAGGTACGTAAGATCCGCGTCAGAAATGATAGTTCCACACTTGAGGAAGGAAAATCTTGTAATACTGGAATCCACAGTTCCGCCAAAAACAACGGAACGTCTTCTCATCCCGATCCTTGAAAAGAGTGGTCTAAAAGCCGGGAAAGACTTCCACGTTGTTCACTGTCCGGAGAGAGCAATCCCCGGCAAAACGATTCACGAGATGATCTACAACGACAGGATAATCGGTGGTATCACAAAGGAATC
>NZ_SNUT01000032.1 GCF_012027615.1 Thermococcus sp. 21S7 | reverse complement strand
CTGCAATGCTAATTGAACACTTTTGCTCCGAGAAACTAAAACTTAACGAATATTGCATAACGATTGCATCTTTAAAATAAAAATGTTCAACACTGACATAAATACACTTTTTTCCGCCCGAAATATTCTTCATGCATTGGATGAAATATCTGATAGTGAAGCCAAAGCTATTGGTCTTATACCTTTTGGAAGTGTTGAGGACGTATTCAGTTTAGTAACCAAAAAAAAGGGGCAAACAGGAATGTTGAGAAGATAAAGGAAAAGCCCAATCAAGTACTTTATAATCTCGAAAAGTATGATAGAACGACAGGCGAGCTTAAGTTCTCAGGTAGATTTATAATTTACAAAGTACCTTACTATTTGTTTTCATATCTAGTAATAACTTTTGAA
>NZ_SNUT01000031.1 GCF_012027615.1 Thermococcus sp. 21S7 | reverse complement strand
ATACTGGTTGCGACCATGCCTGTGTCTACTGCTACATAACCGCTTATATTCCCAAAGCTTTTAAGGTTAGAATTAAAGAAAATCTTCTTCCTACACTAGAAAGGGAACTCAGAAAATTTGATAAAAGGTTTATAATCTCGCTCTCCTACTCTTCTGATCCGTACCCAACGATTGAGAGGCAATTTGGCATTACACGAAAAGTTCTACAGCTCTTCAAAAGATACAACGTGAGGTGCATGATCTTAACAAAATCAGATATTTTTAAGCGTGATTTGGACATTCTAAGAGAACTCAAATGTGCTGTTGGCATAACAGTGACGACAATAGATGAAGAAAAAGCTAAGGCATTAGAGCCAAATGCTCCCTCACCTAAAGACAGAATAAGAGCTCTA
>NZ_SNUT01000030.1 GCF_012027615.1 Thermococcus sp. 21S7 | reverse complement strand
CAAAGGTGCGAACTCAGAAGATGAAAGGATGTCATATGGCACACCGATTTCATCCAGCGTTTCTCCAACAGCCTTTGAGCCCCAAGCGTCAACATTTTTCAACAGTAAAACTCGCTGGTTGCTATAATTACTTTGGGCAGAAACACGTGGAAAGCTAATAAATCCGACGCTACTTGCTAGAAATAAAAATACAATTACTAAACTTGCTATTTTTTCATGGATTTCCCTCCAATTTGACTGCTAAGGCAGTTATATTACTTTGTTCTATGCTCTCAATCTATTTTAGTAATGACAGATTACCAAATGCTAGAGGGTCAGAGATCATGTTCTTTCAGCTCTCTCCTAAGGTTAGCAAATAATTTCCGTGAAAACTCAAGAAGGTTAATCTCTTTTC
>NZ_SNUT01000029.1 GCF_012027615.1 Thermococcus sp. 21S7 | reverse complement strand
AGGAAAGGACTACTGTGAAAAGTGCTTGAATACGTTAAAAAGAAACCTGAGGTGAAAAAATGATAGAAATCGAACTTAAAGGCTATGCCAACGAAAAGATATTTGAAAGAGTGAGAGCAACCTTTAAGTTTATGAGAAAGGAAATTCATGAGGACATTTACTTTAATCATCCCTGTAGAGATTTTTCCAAAACTGATGAAGCACTTAGGGTGAGAATTAAACGATTTAATGGCCATTTCGAAGCTTCGCTTACATATAAAGGACCAAAACTCGACAAAATATCGAAGACAAGAAAAGAGATCGAGGTAAACATAGATAATGTTGATACGTACATTAAGCTTCTTCATGCCTTAGGATTTAAAGAGGTTCTAACTGTAGAAAAGACCAGAGAAAA
>NZ_SNUT01000028.1 GCF_012027615.1 Thermococcus sp. 21S7 | reverse complement strand
CAAAAAGCTCTTGGAGGAGCTAAAAAGTGAGAATAGTCTTTAACACCTCTCCCTTGATCTTCTTAGAAAAGCTAAAAATACCTCGACAAGTGAGCATAATATTTAAATGCCTGGTTTGGATTATAATATTTTGAAGGAACATGGATTTCACTAAGTTCGTAGCTCTATTGAGATCCAAAAGCATTTCAGAGGTGACATTTACTCCTCATTGCGAGTATCGTCTTCAGCTTAGGAAAATTTCAAAGGATTTGGTAAAGAGTTTGCTTTATGATCCTAAGAGCCTTAGAGGCGTGCTTCAGCAAGAGCCCGAGGAGAGGTTTAAGCTGTATTATACTTATACTGAGGATAAGGATTTAGTAATAATAGTGGATGCGAAGCATATTAAGAGTAAATTA
>NZ_SNUT01000027.1 GCF_012027615.1 Thermococcus sp. 21S7 | reverse complement strand
GACGTGGGACTACTCCGGTGAGATAAGGCGAGACAACCTAACCGTTAAGGCTGTTCCGCTCTGGAGGTGGCTTTTAAATTTTCGCGTCAACCTTTTTAATCCCAAACGCAACTTTCAACAGGTGAATGCCAATTGATTGATGCCGTCGTCGAGGCGATAAGGCTGGCCGTCACGAGGATTCCCGATGATGTCGTTTTGGCCATCAGGGAGGCTTACGAGCGAGAGGAGAGCAAAATAGCGCGCTTCAACCTCAGAAACATTCTCAAGTCCATAGAGATTGGTAAAATCGAGTCCATTCCCGTCTGCCAGGACACGGGCACGGTGACCTTCTTCGTCGAGGCCGGCGTTGAGAGTCCCTGCCTCGGTGGACTCAGAGACCTGCTCACCGAGGCTACG
>NZ_SNUT01000026.1 GCF_012027615.1 Thermococcus sp. 21S7 | reverse complement strand
CCCACTTGGAGAGCAGGTAATCAACGCGCTTTCGCTCGGCGTCGTCATCGTACGAAACAACGACGAAGTACTTCATACGTCATCACTACCCTGGTTCTCTCAAACGTTAAGATTTGGCGTCGTTGCCTATTTAAAGTTTTCTCCATTTTGGAGAAAAAGAAGAATGGGCGACTTTGGTGAAACTGAGGCTGAGTAAAAAAGGATTGAGGAATCAAGGCCTCCTCCTGAGAAGAAGAGGCACTATGGCAAGTCCGACTATCAAACCAGGACCGCAGATACTCGAACCTGTACTGCTTGAGCTCTCGGTTTTGTTCGTGTTTGGGGCGGTGGAAGTCGGCGTTGGCGAGATTTCCTCGGGCTTCTTGCCCTCAACCATCAGAGCCCTCCACTCCTTGAGA
>NZ_SNUT01000025.1 GCF_012027615.1 Thermococcus sp. 21S7 | reverse complement strand
GATTAGGCACGCCTATGAGCTCTTCATAGCTTGCATCTCTTTGAAGCTCCAGAAGCTCGGAACGCGAAACTGTAATCTTGCCCTGGGAAAACGCCTTCATTGCGGCGTAGTACGTTATGTCGTCGGGCTCTATGAGCTTGATAGGGATCACTAAAACAGCTGAGAAAACTATGAGTGCTATGATAAGCATCATCAGGAAGTAGCGGGTTTCTGGATTTTCAAGTTTAATCTCCATCTCAAACCTGCCCGCATTCATCGAACTCCCTCCATGTCCAGCCAAAAGATTATTAGGCTGGGATTATTTAAGGAACTCTACAAAAGAATGTTTCGGAGCGTTTCATACGACTTAAGAATACGTCTAAAAGTGACCAATTATGATGAAAATCAAACCCCTCCAA
>NZ_SNUT01000024.1 GCF_012027615.1 Thermococcus sp. 21S7 | reverse complement strand
GCACATTTATCAAAGTTCCAAGAGGAGTAGTTCTAAGGCGATGACGAGCCCTAGAGTGGCTGAGGGATAATATGATGAAGGGCATACTGGCCGAGCCGCTAGGCTTTTAACATCCTTTGATGAGAGGAAAAAGCGGGCGATGAAGACCTCTAGGGTATCTGAGACCGCGCTCCGCGCGGAAAAATGATGACGGTCAAGAACTGAGCTCAACCCCTATTCTTCCAAAATTGCCATTATAAGAGGGAAAAGCGAGAGGAGACGCTCAGAGGCTCTCCAAGTACTCGGCGTAGGCTTTGGCGTCCATGAGCTCCTTGAGCTCCTCATCGAGGTTGCTCGGCTTGAGCTTGGCGATCCAGTTCTCGTAGGGATCCTCGTTGATGAGCTCAGGAGAATCTTCAAGCTCCCCGTTA
>NZ_SNUT01000023.1 GCF_012027615.1 Thermococcus sp. 21S7 | reverse complement strand
TGGAGACGAAGAGCTAAAGAAACTCTATGCAAAGCTGGCCGAAGTAGAGTGGGGCCACTACGAGCTTCTCAAAAAGAGGTACGAAGAACTGAAAGTCAGAGCCATCTAACGTCAAAATATAGTAGAAAATCCTTCTTGTATTTTTAGATGTCCGTTGTTGTTCCGTTTTTTGTCTTCAAATGCCTTGTTATAGGTAGCTGTGTCAAAGCGTTCATAAAAGATCGCGGCGTATGTTCCATAAGTGATGTTTTCATTCTCCTGCTCTACTGAGAAGCTCTACTAAATGTCGTTAATCCTCCATAAATGACTACTCTTACTAGAACAGAACAAAAGAGGTATGAAGGAATAACTTCACACTCGTCTTCGGACTTCCGTACTGCCTTCACTTTTTGGCCTCTTTCCCTGCTTCCTTTTTCTCCATGGCTT
>NZ_SNUT01000022.1 GCF_012027615.1 Thermococcus sp. 21S7 | reverse complement strand
GGTGATAGCCAAAAACAAAGGTGTAAGCGAGGACATGCTCCTCACTATAGACGAGCTCTACACCATAATGCTCGAACAGAGAAACCTCGAGGAGGAACTCTTCGAGGAGGAAGTGGAGGAACTAGAGGAGAAGGCAGAAGAGAGCCCAGAGCTGGAGAAGGCCAAGAAGGCTGTCCTCGACCTGCTGAACGAGAAGAAGAAGGCCCTCTCGCACAAGTTCATCGTTAAGAAGCTCTCCAAGGAGTTCGACGAGGAGCTCATCGAAGAGGCCATAACCCAGCTCTTAGCTGAGGGAGAAATCTACGAACCGGAGATAGGCTACTACGAGCCGCTGTGAGTCAGCTTTTCAATATTTCCTTCACCCTCTTTTTCACAAACCACTCGTCTTAGGTGAGGGATTAAAAAGCTTAGAAAAGTTAAAAATTAAAAACATCCCCTCAGTA
>NZ_SNUT01000021.1 GCF_012027615.1 Thermococcus sp. 21S7 | reverse complement strand
AACTCCGGATTTGATACTCCACACGGGAGACGTTACGTCCCATGAACTCCTGGAGAGGCTTGAGGATTTCGCGCCGGTTATAGCAGTTCGCGGCAACGCCGACCACCTCAACCTTCCAGAGGAGAAGCTAATCGATGTAGAGGGCGTGAGTATCGGTCTCCTCCACGGTCATCAGTTTTTCTCGCTCAACGCTCAGTTTTTGACGCTTAAGGCACTGGACATGGGTGTGGACGTTCTAATTTTCGGTCACACCCATCGCTTTTACCACGATACATACTCTGTCCACGGGAAAAGAGTGGTTCTTCTCAACCCCGGCTCGCCAACGTTTCCGAGGATGGATTCCGCAGGTTTTGCATTTTTGCGGGTCAGCGACGAAGGCGTTAGAGTCGAAAGAATACGTTTCTGGTGAGGGTTTAAAACTTTCAGAAAAGCTAAGGAAGGAAAAGAAAGGCCATC
>NZ_SNUT01000020.1 GCF_012027615.1 Thermococcus sp. 21S7 | reverse complement strand
TTCCGATCTTAGGCCAAGGTAGGCGAAACTGTGGTGTAACTTATGTAGTTGGCCCTCCTGCTGTTGTCTCTTCGTATATAGCCGTCCCCTTCTATAAGACCCCTAACCAGGCCAAGCCTGACTTCCCGGTTCTCGTTAAAGAGAAGAACATCGGGAATTCTCTTCTCATGTGCTCTGTGTCCAATATTTTCTCTGAGCCACTCGGCAAATCTCCTGTTGCAGAAGCGGACGACTCTTCTATTCCGTTCATGATCTCTCACAACGACGTTAGCGTATGGGAAATACTTTTTGATGGTTTGTGCAAGGAATTCTGTAATCTCGTTTTCATGGGAACCAATGGCAAAGTTTATAGCTCCCGTTTTGGATGTTGAGCCTTCAGCAATCCAAAGACCTACTAGTCTGGCAGTTCCGAAGTTTAGAGGAAGGAATTTGGGTGTTCTCTGTACCGAGGAGTGC
>NZ_SNUT01000019.1 GCF_012027615.1 Thermococcus sp. 21S7 | reverse complement strand
GGGGGACCGTTAAATGAGGGGCATAAAGTTCTCCTTTCTCTGCAGAGAGAAGCCCAATCCGACGGGGAAAAGAGTAGCAATAATCGGCGCCGGACCTGCTGGACTCACGGCTGCCGGCTACCTCGTCTGCAGGGGACACGACGTTGACATCTACGACAAAATGCCCGAGCCCGGCGGCTTGATGCTCTTCGTCATCCCGGAGTTCAGGATTCCAGTCGAGAGGGTTCGCCTCGGCGCGAAGGAACTTGAGGAGGAGTTTGAGGTAACCTACTACCCGAGGACGAAGGTCATGGAGGATGAGCGGGAGGACGAGGGCGACGAGTTCTACGAGAGGGTCGTTAGGCTGAGTGAGCTCAGGGAGAACTACGACGCGGTTCTAATAGCCACCGGAATCTGGAACGTGAGGAGGATTGGAATTCCTGGGGACGACCTGGAGGGCATACTCTCACCGCTGGAGCTCCTCTTCTGGATAAAAG
>NZ_SNUT01000018.1 GCF_012027615.1 Thermococcus sp. 21S7 | reverse complement strand
AGAGAGCGCCTGAATTTTTTTCTCCTTTTAAGTGCTATCGTTAAGTACTGTTAACCCTGAAAACTTTACGCTACCGTTAACCCACTGGAGTTCATGATATTAACGGTAAAAAGGCATCAGAGCTCCAGTTCTTCCCGGTACTTTCTCAGTTCCTTCTCCATTATGCGCTTTGCCTGCTCCTCGACCATGGGCTTTACGAGCTCTATAACGCGCTCCTTCAGCCTCTCAAGGCCTTCGCCATTGAGCGCCGAAATTCTGAGTGGTTCAAGTCCCTTAGCTCTGACGAACTCCTCTACCTTTCTAATCTTCTCCTCGTCTGCTATGTCCACCTTGTTGAGGACTACGATGAATGGAAACTCGCCGAATTCACTGTAAATTTCCTCGAACAGGTGGGTCTGCTCTTCAATCGGATAACCGCAGTACTCGCTGGGGTCGAATATATAAACTATCACCTTTCCGAGGTGCTTTAAGGCGAGGATGGCCTGTCTC
>NZ_SNUT01000017.1 GCF_012027615.1 Thermococcus sp. 21S7 | reverse complement strand
CACACAAACTCAAAGGCCTAATCGGAGAAATAGTCCACGTAACAGACGAACTTGAGAAGAGGGCCACCCTCCTCGCCCAGATATCAAGCGATGTCACTGAAGCCATCAATCAGGTGAATGAGGCAGTGCAACAGGTTAGTATTGAGGCTCAGAGGCAGCAGGAGAACATTAACGAGATAACTGAAGGAATGCGCTTCGTTGCTGAGACGAGTTCGGAGAGCGTCAGAGCAATGGACGAATTCGAAGCGGCAGTAAACGAAGTCGTCACAATAGCCAACGAAGGCAGACAGAAAGGAGAAACCTCCGCCAAGCAAATCGAAAGCATCCAGAAAACCATGAACGAAATCGAGGAGTCAGTCAGAAAGGTTTCCGAGATGAGTAGGAGTATTGAGGAGATTACTAATGTTATTACGAATATTGCGGAGCAGACGAATTTGCTTGCTTTGAATGCTGCTATTGAGGCTGCTCGTGCTGGTGAGGCGGGCAGGGGTTTCGC
>NZ_SNUT01000016.1 GCF_012027615.1 Thermococcus sp. 21S7 | reverse complement strand
TGAGGTCTCTGGCGGCTCTTTCGAGTTCTTCTGTTGCTGCAGTTTGTTCTTCTACTGCTGAGCTGACTTCTTCTGCTGAGGCGGTGGTTTCTTCAGCGCTGGCGGCCAGATTCTCAAGAGACCTCAGAGCCTTGTCGACCTCATCCTGCGTCCTGACAATCTGGTCCTTAACCTCGCTCATCCTTGAGCTTGCGTCTTGGAGCAGATCCGCTATGTTCGTTAGGTACGTTATCGTTTCCCTGAGTGTGTCGGCGCTCTCGCTCACAACGCTAACGCCCTTCTGAGTGCTTTCAACAGCGTCCTTGATCTCGCCGGTAATCTGGTCGATGATGTTTTTGATGTTGTCGGCGGCTTGTTTGCTTTCTTCTGCGAGTTTTCTAATCTCTTGGGCAACAACTGCGAAACCCCTGCCCGCCTCACCAGCACGAGCAGCCTCAATAGCAGCATTCAAAGCAAGCAAATTCGTCTGCTCCGCAATATTCGTAATAACATTAGTAATCTCCTCAATACTCCTACTCATCTCGG
>NZ_SNUT01000015.1 GCF_012027615.1 Thermococcus sp. 21S7 | reverse complement strand
TCTACGACTACCTGGGAGAGAAGGACAAGGCGGAAGAGGCCAGAAAGAAATACGAGGAGTACAGGGCGAAGATCATGAAGGCCAACGAGGAGACCTCGAAGTTCCCGGAGGAGAAGGAGAACCAGAGCTAAAATACCCTCTTTATTCCCTCAATTTTGTCAAAGTTCCTGTCGTTCGAGAGTATCCTCTTCACGCCGTACTTCTTCATTGTGGTGTAGTGAATGGCGCCATCAAAATCCAGCTTTTCTACTCTCTCCGCTTCCATGAGAATTTCAGGCGTCAGCGGGACGACTCGAATCCCAAGTTCCGGAAGTATTTCCATAAGGTCAAACCTTCCGTTACTGTTCAGCCTTCTGAGGAGTATATAGAGCTGCCAAACGGTCAGAGATGAGGTTATCATTGACCCGTAATGTTCTTCCAGCAAATCGGTGGCCCTATCAGAGAACTCGGGGTTATCAGTAAGGTGGTAGTAGATCACGTTAACATCAACGTAGACCCTCACAGCTCTCCCCTCAGGAGCTTTTCAGTTTCTTCGTCCACGAT
>NZ_SNUT01000014.1 GCF_012027615.1 Thermococcus sp. 21S7 | reverse complement strand
TTGATTTGGAAAATAAAACCGTGAAACTCTCCACTCCCAGGGGACGAATCCAGTTAGAGTTTTACCCGGCCAAATACCATGAGCGGTTCAAGGACTGGAAGATTGGCCAAGCGTGGTTAGTGAGAACGCCGAAAGGGACATTTCTAAACGTCGTCTTCTCGAAGGAAGTCGAGGTTAAAGAACCAAAAGCCTTTGTTGGAGTTGATTTGAACGAGAACAACGTTACTCTCTCCCTTCCAAATGGGGAGTTTCTCCAAATCATCACTCACGAGCGGGAGATTAGGACGGGTTACTTCGTGAAGAGACGAAAAATCCAGCGGAAGATTAGGACTGGAAGAAAGAGGGGAGAACTCCTTGAAAAATACGGGCGGAGGGAGAGGAACAGGCTTAACGACCTTTATCACAAGCTGGCTAACAAAATCGTCGAGTTGGCGGAAAAATATGGTGGGATTGCTTTAGAGGATTTAACGAAAATCAGAGAGTCAATCAAGTATTCGGCTGAAATGAATGGTCGCCTTCACAGGTGGAGTTTTAGGAAGTTTCAATCACTCATCGAATACAAGGCGAAGTTGAAGAGTGTTATGGTTGTTTTTGTGAATCCTGCTTACACTTCCTCCCTGTGCCCGGTGTGTGGGGGTAAGTTAAGCCCGAATGGGGGCAGGGTTGTGAAGTGTTCGAATTGTGGGTTTGAGGCTGATAGAGATGTGGTTGGCTCTTGGAATGTTCGTTTGAGAGCCTTGAAGATGTGGGGAGTCACCGTTCCCCCCGAAAGCCCCACGATGAAGA
>NZ_SNUT01000013.1 GCF_012027615.1 Thermococcus sp. 21S7 | reverse complement strand
AGTTCCTTGATGATGTTCCTGCGCTCCGGTTTGGGCTCCGGAACGGCGGAGAGCAGTGCCCTGGTGTACGGGTGGAGCGGGTTGTCGATGACCTTCTCGACTGGACCCATCTCGACTATCCTTCCGAGGTACATGACCGCCATCCAGTCGGCGAAGTACCTAGCGGTGGACATGTCGTGGGTGATGTAGAGGTAGGTGACTCCCATCTTCTCCTTAAGCTCCTTCATCAGCTCAAGGATTTCCGCACGGATTGAAACGTCGAGCATCGAGACCGGCTCGTCGGCGACGATGAAGGTCGGATTGAGGATGAGGGCCCTTGCTATAGCGACACGCTGCCTCTGTCCGCCGGAGAGCATGTGCGGGAACCTGCCGACGTAGTCCTCGGGAGGGGTTATCTTGACCATCTCAAGGGCCTTGTAGATGAGCTCCTCACGCTCGGCCTTGGTTTCACCGATGCCGTGTATGAGGAGCGGCTCCTCAAGGATGTCGAATATCCTGAACCTCGGGTTCATCGAACTGAACGGATCCTGAAAGATCATCTGAACCTTTCTTCTGTAATCAAGGATCTCCTCCCTGGTCCTGACGTTAGTAACGTCCTTGCCTTCGAGGTGTATCCTGCCGTCAGTGGGCTCAAGGAGCTTGACGATGAGCTTTCCTGTGGTGGACTTACCACAGCCGCTCTCACCGACGAGGGCGAAGACCTGCTGCTTGTATATCTCAAAGCTGATGCCGTCCACCGCGTGGACCTTCTTCTGCGGGGCACCCTTAATGGTGTCTATGAATCCCTTCTTGATTGGGAAGTACTTCTTAAGGTTCTCAACTTTAAGTACCGGCTCGGCCATTTCTCACACCTCACAGCAGCCAGCATGCGGCGTAGTGGTCCTTATCAACTTCCTTCAGCTCGGGCTCCTGCTCCTTACAAACCTGCATTGCGTAGGGGCACCTCGGGTGGAAGCGGCATCCCTTCGGCGGTGTGATGAGGTTGGGCGGCTGTCCCGGGATGAACTCCAGCTTCTCAACGTCCTCGTGGAGCCTCGGTATTGCCGCGAGGAGCTTCTGGGTGTACGGGTGGGCCGGCTCGTAGTAGACCTTCTCGCTGTCACCAATCTCGACTATCTTACCGGCGTACATCACAGCAACCCTGTCGCTGATCTCAGCGAGGATGCTGAGGTCGTGGGTGATGAATATCATCGAGAGGCCGAGTTCCTTCTTCAGCTTCTTCATGAGGTTGA
>NZ_SNUT01000012.1 GCF_012027615.1 Thermococcus sp. 21S7 | reverse complement strand
TGTAAAGGTAATGACTTGGCAGTTCCGGATACTCCTTTCGAAGGCTCTTGTAGGTCTCCTTTTTCAGCCGGTAAAAGCTGGTTACATTGTTCTCAAAAGCGTGAGTGATGAGAAAGTTCACGATTTCCCGGTAAGTTTTGAAGAGGACATCTAATCCTTCGGGTGTTTCTTTGAGTTTGAATTTTGCCGTTAGCTTAATCGTCTCTGAGGGCATTCTTTACCGCCTCGACGAGGCGTTTTTTCTTATGAGAACGAGCCCCGTAAAGCTTTCCAGCGAAGGAGGTTACGATGGATAACAAGTCCTCAACGAGTTCCTTTTCTGGTGTTTTCTCCTCATCGTCGAAGATTACTTCAATCTCAACGCCGTGTGAGTTGAAGTATTGTTCGAGGTATTTGAAGCCGAAGCGGGTGAGCCTGTCCCGGTAAGTTATGACGACTTTAGTAACTTCTCCGCTCTCGACGAGTTTGAGGAGCTGTTTTAATCCCTTCCTGTTCTCGTTCAGGCCTGAGGAAATATCGGTAAGGATTTTAGCCACTTGATAACCTCTGGATGAGGAGTAATTCTTGAGGTATTCGATTTGTCTTTCTAAGTCTTCCTTCTGGTCTCGGTTTGAAACTCTTGCGTAAATGACGACTTTATCGGGGATTTTGCCCTCAAGAATTCTCTTAATTTCACTTTCTGGAACTCGGTATTCTTTGCCAACCCGATACGCCTTAATCTCGCCGGATTTTATTTTCCTAATTAGTGTCGGCTTGCTGATGCCTAAGAGTTGTGAGGCCTTGCCCGTCCGATAAAGCCTCATACCCCACTCCACCAAAATGAATTATGAGATAAAAACACTTAAACTTTACGCTTTTAACCCTTTATAAAACAGCCACCGAAACCCTTTTGAGCTTCGCCAGAGTAATGGGGCCTCGAAGAGGCCACTGTAAACAATCCTATTAAGAGGGGGTTTCACGTTGCCCTCCGCCCTTGGAGGGTGGGGAGGAGTCTGGACACGCTGAGTTTGATGCCATCGCCATGAGAAAAATTTTTTAATCTTTGCCATCATGTTAAACTTTGGTGTTTAAAAATGGGGAACCGGAGCTTTCTCACCGAGCAGCAGATTAGGATACTCCGTTTGCGAGCCAGGGGGTTGAAGCAGAGCGAGATCGCCGAGATGCTGGGCACGAGCAGGGCCAACATAAGCATCCTTGAGAGGCGCGCCCTTGAGAAGATAGAGAAAGCCAGAAACACCATTCTCATCTGGGAGCAGATAAACTCCAAGATAAGCGTTGAAGTGAAGAAGGGGGAGGACATCTTCAACGTCCCGGAGATGCTCTTTCAGAAGGCTGACGAGCTCAAGGTTAAGGTTCCCTACAGCACCGCTGAGGTGATAGCTTTTCTCGTGGAGCACGCCCCGATAAGCGACAGGATAGCGAAGCGCGACTTCACGCTCTTCCTTGATGCAAAGGACAGGCTCAGAATAAGTGAGTGCCTACTTGAGGACTTTGATAAGGTAGGGTAGCAGGAGCGACGTGAAGACGCCGTTCAGGGCCATGGCCAGGCCGCTCACCGCACCTGCCAGCTCGTCTTCGACGATTATCCTCGCCGTCCCGAGACCGTGTGAACTGACGCCCATTGCCAGTCCTCTTGCTATCCTGTCCCTCACCCTCACCAGGCCGAGTAGCTCGGGGCCGAGGGCGTTTCCCATTATCCCTGTCAGTATCACGAGGACCGCGGTTAAAGCTGGAATGCCCCCTATCTTCTCGCTTATGCCGATCGCTATGGCGGTGGTAACACTTTTGGGGGCTATGCTGAGGAGAACTTCCTCGCTTCCGCCGAGGAGCCTGGCGATGTAGAATGCGCTGAGGATGGCGACCGTTCCGCCGATTGCTATTCCGAGCGCTATCTCCCTCGCGTAGGCCCTTATGGTCTCCCTGCCCTTGTAAACCGGAACTGCCAGACTCACGACCGCCGGCCCGAGGAGGAACTTGAGTATAACCGCACCCTCCATGTAGCTCTCGTAGGGGATTCCGAACCACTTGAGAATGGCCGCTATGGTTATTATGGAGAGGAGAACCGGGTTGGTATAGAAGGCCCTTTTCCTGGCGTGAAGCTCCGAGAACAGGTAGAAGACCACCAGGGTAAGGGTTATTCCGACCGGGTTCATTTTTCCTCCCTCCTGAGGAGTTCGACCGTCTTCGCGGTGACGACCAGCGTGATCAGGAAGCTCAGTATCAGGGCAACGAATATCGGCACCGCTTGGCTCTTTATCAGGCCGAGGTAGGTGACTATCCCGACGCCGGGAGGGATGAACATGACGCTCATGTTTCTGACGAAGGACTCGGCCTCACCCTCCACCCACTCCAGTTTGATGGCACCTGTGAGCAGCGCGCCCAGGAGGAAGAGCATGCCGAGCACGCTCCCCGGAATCGTCAGGTTGAGGACATAGGTTGTAAACTCACCCAGCGCGTAGAAGCCGAATATTATCGCCAGTCCGCGGTAGGGCCTCATGCTCCAATCTAGGATACCCACATATAAAAGCATCCCGGGTGATGCGAAAGACCAATAAGCCCCTGCCGCGTAACACTAGTGGTGATACCATGATCATGAGGAGCTACCGTTTTCCGGGTCGCTACGGTCCTGAATGGGGCAGCGGTGGAATTTTTGGGCTCAAATACCACAACGGAACACTGTATTTCACACTGGCCTTTGAAGCCGAGGCCCACTTTGTCAGGGATGGACGGGAAAAGGTCTACGACTTCACCCTCCTCGGTGATGCCCCGACCAGCGGCGGCGACACCTACAACGCGGTCGAGACGGTTGACGAGTTCATATACTTCGGTGGCTGGGTTCACGCGCCGGCGGTTTACCGCGAGGACAGAAGGATACTCTTCCACAACAAGTACTCCCATGTCCACGTCTACGACACCGAGAACGACTCCATAAGGCTGCTCTGGAAGGATTCCATTCACCACGAAACCGACTGGGCGGGGGAGGTGAGCGATATTATATACGACCCCGCCAACGACAGGCTCCTCATCGCGAGGGAGGACGGCCATACGAACCTGGGTGTGTACGCCGTTGACAGGCGTACTGGAAAGGCGGAGGCTTTGATTCACGAGCCGTCCCTCAAGGGAACGATCGTTCACGACACTGCCTTTTTCGGCATCGGCAGCAACTTCACAGAGGGCCTGAGGGAGATAAGGGCCCTTGATCTGATAGGGGGTAAGTGGGAGGCTTTCAGGCCGGGTGAGAGCGTCGACGGGCGGCCCTACATAAGGCCCGAGTACGGCCCGCTGGCGAGTGCCTACAACAGGGCTTTTGCCTTCGTTCGCGGCGGAATAATCGCAGGAAACCCCTTTATGGGAGAAGATTTTCGCTTTTTCCGTCTCTTTGAGTTCTACACCTTCTACGCCCCGTTCAGGGTGAACGCGATAAACGTTGGGGGAGGCATCCTTACGGCCTACAACGCCCACCACGACGCGGCTTACCGGAGGGACTCACCTGACGCCGGCATAGAATGGACGTCAACGAACACCATAACAGGCCCCAGCGTTCTCATCTACGTCGCCCCCCCGATGGTTAAAATAGTCGGGGCCTTTGGTGCCAGGGTCACGAGCATAGAGAAGATGGACGGGAAGCTTCTAGTGGCGACCAACACCACCCCGAACACGGGTGCAACCGAGGCGACGCCCTTTGACACCGGGGGCAGGGACGTGGTGGTTCTCGACGAGAAGGTTGTTCAGGAAAAGCCTCCCGCGGTGAGCTTCTCCCTTCCGCTCGCGCTTCCGAGCATGGTAAAGAACCTGGGCGCCGGAACCTTCGGTGGAATCCCGCTCGACGGCTATCGGGAGCCGAGAATGGTTCTCTACCTGAGCGGGGACAACAGGCTGACAGTTCACGAATACGACCTGGCACTGCCGGCGGGAGACGCCGTGAGCGAAACCTTCGACGTGAGGGCCGGAAAGAACGTGCTCGACCTGAGTTCCTTCAGTGGCATCGTGAGCTTTGAGCTAGAAAAACCGGATATGAAGGGAAAGATAAGAATAGAGCTCGTTTGAGCTCCCATTTTTTATAGCTTGAACTTGCTTATTATCGACCTCAGCTGTGTTACTATGTCCGTGAGGTCTCTGGCGGCTCTTTCGAGTTCTTCTGTTGCTGCAGTTTGTTCTTCTACTGCTGAGCTGACTTCTTCTGCTGAGGCGGTGGTTTCTTCAGCGCTGGCGGCCAGATTCTCAAGAGACCTCAG
>NZ_SNUT01000011.1 GCF_012027615.1 Thermococcus sp. 21S7 | reverse complement strand
CTGAGGTCTCTTGAGAATCTGGCCGCCAGCGCTGAAGAAACCACCGCCTCAGCAGAAGAAGTCAGCTCAGCAGTAGAAGAACAAACTGCAGCAACAGAAGAACTCGAAAGAGCCGCCAGAGACCTCAAAAACATCGTGGAAAACCTGAGGGATATCATCAGCAGGTTCAAACTCTGAGGCTCTTTCGTTATTTTCAATTATTTGCACGGCATCGGGGGTGAGAAGATGGACTGGGTGATGATAGCGGTCATAGCCGTCGTGGTGCTGCTCGGAACCGTGCTGTCGGCGTACATGATATCCAACACACTCAACAACCAGATGAGTGAGCTCTACGCAGTACTGGTGGAGCGCGAGCTGAGGGAGAGTAGCACGGCTTCCAGACAAGGGGAACCGAAGCAGAAGAAACCCGTGACCGCGACGGAGCAACCGAAAAAGATGAACGTCTCCGGCGTTAACGAGGAGGAACTTCTCAAGAAGCTCAAGGAGGCTATAGACGAAAAGGTTCAAAACGTCCTGGAGGAGGCCAAGAGAAAGAAAGAGAGGCTGTTAATGCTCATGGACGTCATGAGGGGATACACTCTTGGATACATCTCAGAGGACGAATACAACGCGTTCCTCATGAAGGTTCTGGCGGAACTTGACGAGTTCAAAAGGCTGTGGCTTGCCAGGTTCCCCAGCCAGAGGGACAAGGAGCGGCTGAACCAGGCCATAGCATACGTCAGCAGAACCAAGCTCCCGATAGTCGTTAAGAGCAAAACCGGGAAGGAGCAGATGACCCTGCCCCCTGAGGAGGCCCTCATAAAGGTTACCTCCAACATAAACAGCGCCATCGAGATACTCGATGGACTTATAAAGAGCAGGGGTGAAAACCCAGCCGTGACCCCCTTGGAGGTTAAACTTTACAAGGAGTGTGAAAACCTCAAGGCCAAAGTCGAGAGACTTGAGCGGCAGCTTGAGGAGTACTCCACACTAACGTGAAGTTCCATCAGGTGTCTAAGATGGCCGTCACAGAAGTTCGTCTGAAGGCCGCGATTATTTCATCGTGGAAAGGAACGGGCAGGGTGAACTGGAGGGACGCTATAGGGGTTATCCAGAACGATAAAATCGTTTTGAGGTATCTGAGAATGGGCGAGGTGTCCGGGGAGGACACTTTTCCGTTCTCGGCCCTTAGTGATCTCGCCGTGAACGTACCTGATGGATACAAACTTAACCCCGAGAAGGAGCACTTTGGAATGAGGTTCTACGTTCCCGGAAGGGGAGACCTGACGCTCATTTTGACCATCGGTGAGAACCTCCTGATATACGATGAAAAGAAGTTCCGGGAATTCATCCACTCAATATTCGAGACCCTGATAAACGGAAAGGCTGTAAAAATTCAGCTGGCCAGAATCAAAGGCGGGGCCCTCAATATGGAATCAAGATGGCAGGACGGCTCCCTCAGGATTATCTCAATAAAATCCGCAAAAAGGGGAAGAACCGAACGCAATATCGTTGTGCTCGATGAAGACAGGAAACCAATCCCGGTGTTCTCCGATGTTGAAGACCTCGATACAGAGGAGGTAGAGCTCAACGGAAAGAAAGTGCAGGCGTGGAAGGTGAAGCACTTCTACGTCGATGAGACCGTCACCTCATATCTGGTCATCCCAGAAAAGAAAACGAGGCTCTTCGTCCTGCGCTACCTGCTGAAGTACCTCCCCAGCTACTTCGAGTTCATTATGAAGGTCTCCAAAGAATTCCCGAGCCTGCAGTCCGAGTTCAAGGAGGTCATGGAGAAGGAGCTGAAGGAGCTCCAGAGCCTTGACGAAGTGGAGAAACAGATACTGATGGCGCTTTACTCAGGACTGAATCCCCTCGAAGTTCATCAGTTCCTCGGACTCGATGAGAGGGAGATTGAGGAGATATACGACAAGATGATCGACAAGGGACTCCTGAAGATTGTGATGATACGAAAGGTGGTAAACCTGACCAGGGAAGGAAGAAAAATAGTAAACAAACTCATAGAGTACGGACTCGTCTCAATGTGAGCGCCTCCTCCTTTTTGAAAACATCCCCCCCATCAACACACCCAGGAGCACGACAAATCCCGGTCCGCAGATGCCCCCCGTTTTTACTGCATTTAGATCAATGACGTAGAACCTCTGGCTGGCGGTTCCGATTACCGCGGTGCTGCCCTCCACCGCCACGCTCCTGACGTAACCAGTGTCAGGGACGCTTTCCAGCTCCTTTCCAGTCTTGGCGTCCAGGATATAAAGCGCCCCAACGCTGTACACCATTGAAGTCCCATTTGCATTACTACTTTCGAATTTTCCAGTACCCACCAAAAGCTTCCCATCGGCGTACTTGACGACCTTAACCCTCCACGGGAAGGTTTTCGTCCAGAGAACCTTTCCGTCCGAGGGATCCAAGGCGGCCAGAACACCGGTTCCGTTTCCCATTCCCCCAACGTAGACCCTACCGTCGCCAACCTCCACGTCCTCCACGTAGAAGAGGCTCCGCTTCCACAGCATCTTCCCCTCGGGGGATACGTAATACAGATGGCCATCCGACGGATTCCTTCCGGTACCCGCCAGCAGGTTTCCGTTCAGAACCTCCATGTCCCTGACCCACTCACCGAGATTGAGATCCCAGAGCATCTTACCTTCCGGTGAGACACCGTAGAGATGCCCGAACTCCCCGGGCCCGGTGTACCCGGACGGGAAGCCCGCCCCCACGTAGATTACACCGTTCCCAACGCGAACCCTGCTCGTCAGGGAGGTGAAGTTGACCGTCCAGTCCCCCAGAACGACGGTATCGTTGACGAGTCTTCCGCGGTAGAGGTGGCCAACGTACGAGGCGTTGCCCTGCTCTATGAAGAAGTCGCCGTCGACGGCGTAGACTGTACCGCCGACAATCTGGAAGTCGTAGAGCTTGTTCGATGTGACGTTGTGAGCCATGAATCTGCCCTTTTCATCAAAGGTTATGAAACCGCCCATGCTGCCAACCACAACGTGACCGTCAGGGAGGGGTTTGAGTCCGATGACGTAACCGGAGTCGTTCTGCCAGAGGAGGCTCCCGTCCATCGAATACGCGGCCACCCTTCCGAGGTAGTAGATTCCAATAAGGCCGCTCGCATTGGCCACCTGTCTGTATGAGCAGCCGACGTAAATTCTCCCATCGAGAATGGAAACTGCTTCGATGCTTTTTTGATAGGGCACGTCCTCACAGATTTTACCCTCCCAGAGCACGAGCTTTTCGGCACCGGCAAGGGGCAGCAGCATCAGAGTGAACAGCGCCAGAACAACGTAAATTCTCCCGCTCATCTTTCATCCCCGCGGTTAGAAAGACGGAAATTTATATAAATTTGTTGGCCGCTAAAACTACTTAGGTGCCCTAAGATGGAAGAAGCCGAACTGCGGGAAGCATTAGCCTCTGGGGAGAAGCTGGACGAAATAATAGTGAAAGCGTCAGTAAGCAGGGAGTTTCTGGAAAAGGTCGTGACGTTTTTAGACGACGATCTGTGGATAGCTCAAAAAAACGCTCTGAAGGTCATAATGGCCGTACAGGAGCTGCCCCCAGGTTTCTATGACGCACTCATAAACAAACTGGTCGCGATGATACTGAAAAGCGAAGCGGTGCCGCTAACCCAGGAGATAGCCAGGGCCTTCGGGGAGCTTTCGGTTAGACACCCTGAAAAGGTGAGCAAGGCCATTCCGGTTATATTCGCCAACTACAGGATAGGAGACCCCAAGGTGAAGGTCAACATGGCGTACGTCCTGGAGGAGATAATGAGGGCAAACCCCAAACTCCTCGGCAACGTCTTCAGGGATATAAGCTACATGCTCTGCTCCAAGGAGTCCGCGGATAAACTGACCGCCCTGAACTTCATCTCGGCCCTCGGGGAAAACGGGCTGAGGTACGTGACCCCCTTTTTACCCAAGATATTCATGCTGCTCCACGATGGGGACGAGGTCGTCAGGGCAAGCACGGTGGAAGTGCTCGTCCAAATGGCATCCGTCAATCCCAAACTCAAGAAAATCATCATCTCCAAGCTGGAGGAGTCCCAGGACGACCGGAGCCCCCTCGTTAAGAGAAAAATCGAGGAAGGCCTACTCACCCTCCGGCTCTACAGGGAGTGATGCCTCCTCCCCTCCAAGCTTCTCCTGGAGGACCATCTTGAGGGCATCCCTGAGCTTCTCGTTCTCCTGCCTCAGCCTCATGTTCTCCTCCTTTATCTCCTCCAAGTCCTTCAGTAGAACTTTAACCTCCTTCAAGGTCCGCTCAAACTTCGATTTCTGGGCGAGCTGTTTCTTTATGACCTGCAGGGCGAGCTTTGTGTCGTCGACACCCGTCATGGCCTTCAGCTCGTCCTCGATACCCTTCAGCTCCTCCAGTCTTGCCCTGTATCCCGCGACCTTCTGGGACAGCGCGTCAATCTTCTGAGAAACGTCTTTCAGCGACTTGAGCTGTCTCCGGAGATCCTCTATCTCCCTCTCACGTTCGAGAAGCTCCCTCTTTAAGTTCTCATTCTCCGATTGAAGTTTTTTAAGCCTCATGTTCTCAATCACAAGCTCCTCGTATCTCTCCTGAATCTTCTGGAGCGTTTCCGCGAGGTTCACGCTGACCCCCAAGACTTCCTCACGGAGTTTCTTCTCGACCTCCTCAAGCTTCGTTTCCAAGTACTCGTTTATGTAAGCGTCAATCTTTTTGCCGTAGATTTCTTCGACCTGGGACATTATCTCCGAGGGCAACCTCTCAATGCGCCCCTCAATATCGTTCACCCTGGGAAGGACGGTTTCAAAGCTGTCCAGAAATATCATCCTTTTCTCCAGCTCGGAGAGAGAGTTTTCAAGCTCCCCGATTTTCTTTTCAAGGGAATACGTTGAATTCTTGTGGGACGTGTTTAAGTCGTCGAGCTTCCTGTTGAGAACGTCCAGCCTCTCGGACAGGAGTTCCTTCTCAACCCTGAGTTCCATGATAAGGGCCGCTATAGCCTCCAGGGAGAGGAGCGAATAATCACCTATGGTCTCGGACTCGGGGATGGCAGACCTGACGGTGTCCCAGTTCCTCAGGGTCTTGAGCTCCTCCAGTATCTCGGGATGACGCTCCTTGATGTACTCCCAGCCCAGTCCCTGTTTCTTCTTCTTTCCGAGCATGGGGTTTACTCACCAAGAATAGTTAGACAGATAAGAACTAAATAACTTTTTTGTGTAGGTGATTACTCCAGAAGGGGTAATAGTGGCCGGCGGCGTCCCCGGTTTCCCGTCCCCTCTCGGAGGACAGTACACCCGGGATCGCTGGCGGGCTTAACTTCCGGGGTCGAAACGAGACCGGGTGTGA
>NZ_SNUT01000010.1 GCF_012027615.1 Thermococcus sp. 21S7 | reverse complement strand
GGGGATATTTAAACATTGTGCTAAAAGCTACGAAAGTTACCAACTAAGAAACAGCCCATGCATTCCCGCATGCCCTCCTCGATGGACTTCTCTATCTCTTCTGGCGCCAGGTTTCTGCCGAGTTTGAGGCGCTTTCTCTCCCTTCTAAGTCTCTGAATGACTATTTTATCCCCCTCAAGGTGAACCTCAAGGAGTTCACCTTCCTTTATGCCGAGGGCCTTTCTTATCTCGGCCGGAATCGTTATCTGGTAGTTCCGGGTTACTTTCGTGACGCTCATAGTAAGGCCGCCCCAGTAGGAGGTTTGTCTATCTACTATATTTAGTGTTGTGCGACTTCAAAGTCCCAGCCTCTTCTTCACCTCTTCCGCGCTCAGCCTGACGAGCAAATCCTTCTCCCTGCCCGTCTCTCCCCGCAGGATGCTGACCTCCGCATCGAGGAGCTTCGAGAGGAACTTCACAAGCTCTTTATTCGCCTTTCCCTCAACCGGTGGGGCTTTTATTTTGACCTTCAGCCTTCCGCGCCACTCGTCTATCCCCTCAATCTCGTTCTTCTTCGCCTTCGGCTGGACGTAGACCAGGAGCAGCGTTCCGTCCTTGGTCTCCTTCAGGAACTTCGCGCTCATTCTCAATCCCCCCAAGTCGTACTCCCACACGATATCGGGCGGAAACTCCTTCCTCCTAATCTTTTCAAGGATTTTCCGGGCAATCCGGTAGGCAAAATCAAAGGTCTCCCTGTCAATCACGCCGTAGTTGAGGGCCATCTCAAGCTCGTCCTCGTCAAGGAGAAATGCCTCCCCGCTTGGAAAGATGAAGATGTCGAGGAAGAGGTCGAGCATTTCGAGGGTGTTCCCGTCGCGCCTCGTGTAGGCCAGGACATCGATGTAAAGGCCTTTGAAGTCCCCCTCCTCGTCGTAGACCTTCAGGACATCGTAGTTCTCCCCGATGAATGCAAAGTATAGCATGCGGTAGCCGTTTTTGATGACCTCGACGCCGTTCACCCTCAGCGGGGCGAGCATGCCTTCGAACTTAGCTCTGGCAACCACGACCTCGCCCAAATCAGCGACTACCTCGTCATCACGCTCAAGAAGCCTGTTCGGAAGGCGGCGGTAGAGGAGGTGGATTTTCACGGCGGCCACCCCTTGCAGATGACACCTTTCTCTTTTAGCTCCCTAACCGACGCCTTAAGGATCATTTCCGAGTACTGTTCTGGAAGCGCCTTGATACTGAACTCTGATGCCTCCTCAGGTGTATCGGCTATAGCAACGTAGCGAAATACATCCTCCCACACTATCTTATCGTTTTCGAATCCAACCGTTATCACAATTTCGTACACTGGCATGTGTCTCACGCCACATTATTGGCAGGCTGGTTTATATCTTTTAGTTTACCTCATGCTGATAGGGATAAAACAAAAATACTGGGCACCTGAAACCTTTTAATATTTTGAAAGCAGAACCTTGAATGATGACCAAACTGGACCTTGCTGAGATCGAGAAAATTCTCCGGAAGCACAAAGAAGAGCTTCGCGAGAGGTTTGGGGTCAGTTCAATCGCCATATTCGGTTCTTATGCGGGGGGCGAGGAGACCGAGCTTAACGACGTTGACATTCTCGTTGAGTTTGAACGGCCCATCGGATGGGAGATAGTCGACCTCAGGGACTACCTCGAATCCTTGCTTGGAGTTAAGGTGGATCTGATAACAAAAAACGCGGCCATGAGTAGGAATCGCTTCTGGAAGGAAATAAAAGAAGAGCTCGTGCCAATTTGAAACTCACTCCCCGAAAATCAGCTCCCTGAGCTTCTCGGGCAGTTCTTCAATCTTCACCCTCACCTGCTCCCTCGTGTCGCGGTCGCGGATTGTAACGGTGTTGTCCTCGGGCGTCTGGTTGTCGATGGTGACGCAGTAGGGCGTTCCTATCTCGTCGTAGCGGAGGTATCTCCTCCCAACGGTGTCCTTCTCGTCGTAGACCGCTATGAAACCTGCCTTCTGGAGCGTCCTGAAGACGTCGTAGGCTATGCTCTTCAACGGCTCCTTGGCGACGAGCGGAAGAACCGCGACCTCAATCGGCGCCATGTCCTTCTTGAGCCTGAGGTAGGTTCTGTCTTCCTCGATGACGAGGCTGTTCTCAAGGAGCAGGTAGAACGGCCTGTCTATTCCAAAGCTCGGCTCAAGGACGTGGGGGACTATCTTCTCGCCGGTTATCTTCTCCTCCACTTCCTTGATTATGAAGTCGTCCTTCTCCAGCTCGTAGCCCTCGATGGTGATTCTGCCGTCCCTCTCCAGGACTTCAACCAGGTTCCTCAGCTTCTCTTCGTCCCAGCCCTGGATGAGCTCGTTTATCCTCTTGGCGTCCTTCTTCAGCTTAGGGCCGACGCGCTTCATGTTGAGGCTCACTTTGAGGTGCTTGACTATCCTGGGCTCATCGTAGTGGATGAGGACGGTTAAATCTGCCCCGCTCATCTTCAGATGCTTGCTGAGGTCGTAGTCGCCGCGGTTGGCTATTCCAACGCACTCCACCCAGCCGAAGCGCTCGCTGTGTATCTCTGCATCCCAGGTGTCGCGCGAATAGTGGGCGCGCTCCTCGGGCAGCTGCTGGCGGAAGCGTATCTTATCCTCGGGGATGCCGATATCGAGGAGGACGCGCTTGACCATGACCATGTAGTAGGCGAAGAAGGTGTTCATAATGTAACCCTTCTCCACGGCCTCCAGTGCGGTCATCTCAATTGTGCCGAGGTTCTTGAGCTGGTGCTCTATCGGATAGAGACGCAGAACCTCGTCCTTGACCTCGTCGAAGTGCGGATGCTCCGTCTCCTTTGGGTTGAAGAATATCTCGGCCTCCGCCTGGGTGAACTCTCTGAGCCTCAACATCCCCTGCCTCGGTGAAATCTCGTTGCGGTAGGCCTTGCCGATCTGGAAGACTCCGAAGGGGAGCTTGTTCCTAGCAAAAGCGTTCAGCCTTTTGAAGTTCACGAAGATACCCTGGGCCGTTTCGGGCCTCAGGTAGCCCTTTTGGTCCCCATAGGGGCCGATTTTGGTCTCGAACATTAGGTTGAAGTACCAGACCTCGGAAAGCTCGCCGCCGCATTCGGGACAGCGGACCTCGTGCTCGCGGATGAGCTGGGTGAGGTGCTCGGCGCTCATGCCCTCCGTGTCGATGTCGAGGGCCTCCTCGACGAGGTGGTCGGCCCTAAAGCGAGCACCGCACTTCTTACACTCGACCAGCGGGTCAACGAACTTGTCAACGTGACCGCTTGCGATGAAGACCCTCTCAGGGGTTATATCCGGTGTTTCAAGCTCGAAGAAGCCTTCTCTCTGGAATGCCTCGCGTATCTTCTGCTCGATTTTTCTCTTTATCGTAGCTCCAAGAGGACCGTAATCGTAAAAACCCCTCGCACCGCCGTAGATTTCAAAGCTGCCCCACGCGAAACCTCTCCTCCTCATCAAATCCTGAAGAACCTCGTACTTCTCGGGCTTCTCTCCCATCACTCACCACCTGAAACTGGAGTAAGACCATTTCATAAAAAGCTTTTGGGAGGGGCGTTGTCTAACCGTCAACCTTCCCCCTTCGGGGGACGGAAAGAGTTATAAACCGTTTCCCTCGTTATCGTTACGAGCTTTGATTATTTGGAGGTGCGTGAAAATGGCGGAAAGACCACTCGATGTTATTCACAGGTCGCTTGACAAGGACGTGCTCGTACTCCTGAAGAGGGGTTCCGAATTCAGGGGCAGGCTCATCGGTTACGACATCCACCTGAACGTCGTCCTCGCCGACGCCGCCCTCATCCAGGACGGCGAGGTCGTTAAGAACTACGGTAAAATCGTCATCAGGGGAGACAACGTTCTGGCAATTTCCCCTGTCGAGATTGAGTGAAGTGAGACCTTAGCGGGGTGATAGCATGGGAAGCGGGACTGCACCGAAGGGCAGGAGGAACCACACTCCAACTCACATCAAGTGCAGGCGCTGCGGAAGGCGCGCCTACAACATCAAGAAGGGCTACTGCGCCGCCTGTGGCTTCGGCAGGAGCAGGCGCATG
The DNA here is from genome assembly GCF_012027615.1 of Thermococcus sp. 21S7. Taxonomy (NCBI): domain Archaea; kingdom Methanobacteriati; phylum Methanobacteriota; class Thermococci; order Thermococcales; family Thermococcaceae; genus Thermococcus; species Thermococcus sp. 21S7. The sequence goes on along the minus strand of NZ_SNUT01000010.1, from coordinate 36,071 downwards.
AGGAAGTACAGCTGGTCCCACAAGTGGAAGAAGAAGAGGAACCTCCTCTGAACCTTTTCTTTTCCTTTGATTTGAATCCTTCTCAGTCCGCGAGGTTGAGGTTTTGAGACTTCTACCGAACCACAATCCTTATTAACTTCTACAGCCACTTCATCGTTTAGAGGGACGTCTTAATGATTCGCCTCAACGAGGATCAGCGCCGTCTCTGGAAGCTCGCCTGGCCCGCGATAATGGGCAACATATCCCAGACGCTTCTCAACCTAGTGGACATGATGATGGTCGGACAGCTCGGCGCCCTGGCACTTGCCGCCGTCGGCCTCGGCGGTCAGGTGAGCTGGTTCATGATGCCCATCATGGCGGCGGTTGCGACCGGAACCCTCGCGCTGGTGGCTAGGTTCGTCGGGGCGAAGGACGACGCCAACGCCACCCTTGCACTGGAGCAGAGCCTCTACCTGGCGTTCCTCCTCGGAATCCCCGTTATGTTCTTCGGCTGGTTCCTGGGGGACGACATACTGCGGATAATGGGAGCAAAACCGGACGTTGTTGCCCTGGGCTACGAGTACATCAAGGTGCTCTTCGCGTTCTACCCGATACGGTTCGCTGGCTTCACGGCCTTCGCGGCACTGAGGGGGGCGGGGGACACGAGAACCCCCATGAAGCTCGGCATTTTGATGAACATAATCAACGCGATCTTTGACTATCTCCTCATCTTCGGGAAGCTCGGCTTCCCAAAACTCGGCCCGGTCGGCGCCGCCTGGGCCTCCGGGCTGGGCATAACGGCCTCTTTCCTCCTCGGCCTATACCTCCTCTGGAGCGGGAGGCTCGTTCTCCACTTCAAGCCCAGCTGGAGCTTCCATCTCGACATGGCCAGGAGAATCCTCCGCGTGGGAGTTCCCACGATGGTCGAGCGTGGTATATTCAGCTTCTACAATCTCCTCTACATGAGCATCGTGACCCGCTTCGGAACCCTCGCCCTGGCGGCGCACCAGATAGGACTGCGCGTTGAGAGCATAGCCTACATGCCCGCCTTCGGCTTCAACGTCGCAACCTCCGCCCTGGTTGGCCAGGGGCTCGGGGAGGGGAACCCGGAGAAGGCAGAGCGCACGGTCTACGAGGCTCTGAAGATGGTGGGCCTCTTCATGAGCGTCATGGCGGTCATCCTGATCGTCTTCCCGCGCTACCTCGTCATGCCCTTCATAAACCCGAGCGACCCGAACTACAGCGAGGTCATGAGGCTGGCGAGTATATACCTCATAATAGTCGGAATAAGCGAAGTTCCCCTTGGCTGGCTCTTCGTCCTCGGCGGTGCACTGAGGGGGGCAGGGGATACAAAAACGCCGATGTACATCACCGCCACCAGCAAGCTCCTCTTCCGCATAGTTCCGGCGTACATCCTCGGATTCGGCTTTACAATACCACCCTTTGAGATACTGGGCATAACCTTCCCCGGCTTCACCTTCGAGGGACTGGGCGTTATAGCGGCGTGGATAGCCATGAGCCTGGAGACCTTCACGACGGCGGCCCTCTTCTGGTGGGCGTTCAAGAGGGGGAAGTGGAAATACGTGAAGGTATGACAGTAATGTTTATATCTTTGTAATGCGTTTTTGTAAATGGTGGTTGCATGGCTGTGATAAGCGTCCGTATTCCCGATGAACTAAAGGCCAAGATGAAGGAGTACGATATTAACTGGAGCGAGGAGATAAGGGCGTTCATAGTCTTGAGAATAAACGAAGAGGAGAAAAGAAGAACCATTGAGATGATGCACGAGCTGCTCGCTGGGGGAACTCCTGCTAAAGAAGGAACCGCAAAAAGATACGTGAGGGAGGACCGTGATAGCAATTGACGCCTCCGTCCTTGCGAAGTACGTTCTCCTTGAACCCGGTTGGGAACGGGTAGAGGAGCTACTTTCTAAAGACGTCGTCTCACTTGACTATGCCTTGGCAGAGGTTTCAAACGCCCTCTGGAAACATCACGTCCTCTACGGTGAGATATCCCTGGAGGAGTTCAATAAGAGATCAAAGGTTGTGGATGCTCTCCCGAACGTCGTCGTTCTTGAGAGTGGAATGCAGTATTTGGAGAAATCAAGGGGGATAGCTGTTAACCACCGAATCCCAATCTATGACGCCCTCTACATCGCTCAGGCCCTGAAGTATGGCGAACTTGCCACCAGCGACGAAAAGCAGGGAGAAATAGCGGAGAAACTCGGCGTTGAGGTGCTCTACCTCTAAAGCGCCGAGACGTTGAAGAGAACCTCCATGAGCCGGCCGAAGAGATAGCTCAGGAACGCCGCACCCAGGCCCGTCGCCACCATCTCGGCGACCTTCTTCCTGATTGAGATTCCGGAGAGGAGCGATATCAGGGTCGCCACTATCGCCAGGGCCGAGCCAGCAAGCAGTATCGAGAAGGGAAGGGCCGTCAGCGAGCCCGACGCGAGGAAGTACGGCGTAACAGGGAAGGCAACACCGACCAGATAAGAAAGACCGGTGTAGAGCGCCGCCCTTATCTCGTTCTCCTCCGCCTCCGGGAGGAGGAGCTGCATAATCGCATCGCTGTTGTCGGCGAGCTCCTTTGCGACCTCCCTCGCAACCTCCTCCGGCATTCCTCCCTCGACGAGCTTCTCCACAAGCTCTTCGGCCGCCCTTTCTGGCGAAACTCTGAAGAGGACCTCCATCCTGTCGCGGATGGATTCCTTAATCTGCCTCTGGGAGCGAACCGAGACGAAGGTGCCTATGGCCATCGAGAGCGCACCGGCTACACCGACTATGAGGCCGCTTATTCCGACGAGCTGCGGGTTGTTTGGGTACACCGCGGAGAGACCAGTGACGGCACCGAGGATTTCAACCAGCCCGTCGTTCATGCCCAGAACGAGGTCGCGGGTGTTCTCGACGTGGAATCGCTCCTTGCTCTCGTAGAAGAACTTCTCGTGCTCAAGCTCGTCCAGTATAACGTCCTTTATCTCCTTCATCTCCTCTTCGCTGAACTTGTCGGCATAGGTCGTTAGGTATTTGAAGTACTTCTGTATCGCACTGTTCTCGCCCATCTCAAGGAGCGAGGCGACCGAGCCGGGGCCGAGGAGTCTCCTGAGGAGCTTGACGCTGAATATTGTGAGCCTCTTAACCGAAGGCTTCGGAACCTCTCCCCCATGTCGCTTTATGAAGTCGTGCCAGAACTTGGCGTGCTTTGACTCGATATTCGAGAGCCGCAGAAATTCATTCCTTATCCCCTCGTCCTTCTCTATCCTGGCCAGTTGGGCGTAGAGAACCGAGTCTGCGTACTCGTCCCTATAAAAGCCCCTCGCCAGTTCAAGCATCTCGTCCATTCCCTCACCCCCTGGAAAGAACGGCGGCCGAGGTTAAATGGGTGTCGCTGACCTCCTCCCCGCCGTGAAGGGTGAGGCCTGATGAAAGAAAAAAGTCAGTGAAGTGCCCTCAGCGCCTCCAGCACCTCGTCGAAGGGTGCGTCTGTCTTGATGGCCACCGGCGAGAAATGCGTCCTCGTTGCGGAGTAGCCTTTCCCGCGGAGGGTCTCGATTATCTCCGCGAGCTTTCCGACCTGGAGGTTGTTCCTCCTAGCGAGGGCATGGGTATCGTAGTGGAAAGGAACGTCCAGCTCCTCCACGAGGGTTTCGAGGAACGGGAGCGTCTTCTTGTGGGCGGGGGGGTGCTCTTCAGCCAGCTTCAGCACCTCGTCAACGAACTCCTGGCTCTTGAGCGGACCGAGCCAGAGGGGACCGTATGCGCCCTGTCTTTTGGGCAGGAAGGAGTTCTCGTACCCGAACCTGCCGTTTTCATCCTGCCACAGGTAGCCGAGCCGTTCAATGCTCCCGTCGGCCTTCCTAGCGCCGCTCTTGAGCCTCAAAAAGGCCCTGAAGTAGTGGTCGCGGTAGTATGCTAAGAGAACCTCAACGCCGAGGTCGTACTTAGCGGCGTACCTGACAACGGTTCCGATGAGTATCCTCAAACCCGCCTCGTGGCAGAGCTCTCCCCTTATCGGCTCCGCCAGGTACTTCCTGCGGCAGGCGTGTCTGTAGGCGCCGCAGAGGACGCCGGTGTCGGTGGCGGTGACCGCTAAAACTCCTTTTCTCCTGACGCTCCTCAGTGCCGTGTCGAGGAACTCCACCGGTGAGCCGAAGGGGTCGAGGTCGAGGAAATCAAAGTGCCTGAACTTCTCGGCCATGAGCCTGTTGGCGTCGTCGAGGTTGGCTATAACCTTCTTCTCTCCCTCGAATGAGAACCTCCTCTCACCTATCCTCTCCCCATCGACGCCGAGGTTCAGCCGGAGGTTTTCCAGAATCAGATTGAAGGCATCTTCGCTTATATCGTTGAGCCAGACCTCCTCTGCGGGGGTTTCGAGGGCGTAGCGGATGCCTCTGATTCCAGTGGCAGAGAGGGCATCGAGAACGGTCCTCGGTTTGAGCACTTCAACGGCCAGGACGCTTATATCCCGGTTTAATGCCATTATCGGGTTATAGAAGACGGGGGCGTCGTATATTCTCTCCGCCTTTGGGACAAGGATTTTTGCAAGACCCTCGCGCACCTCGACGAACTCCATCCTCTCACCGGAGAAAGAAAAGGTTGGGAGGTTTAAAGGGTTGCGCTCAGAGGATTTCGACGTAGTCACCAAGTGCCTGACCGGGCAGGCCCGGCTTGAAGTATGCCTTTACCTCGCCCCCCTTGCCGTGGGGTTTGAGAATCTTGCCGTACATCCTCCTGCCGGTCGGCGTCCTCCAGACGACCTTCCTGCCTATGAGCCTCGAAGCTGCGTTCCTGTCGTCGATGCCGAGGGGCTTCAGAATCATGTGGTGGTTGTCCTGGTGCTCCTTGGTCCCGGCGTAGGCAAGGACGAGAGCCTTTCCCCTGGCCATCGTCCCCACCTCCACCGGAGGAGGTTCGTCCGGCGGTATTTTTAAGTTTTATCCCCCTCGGAGAAGGCGGAGAGTCCATCGTCTATCTCCAGCACTTCCCTGATGCTTCGTATCTTCAAGAAGTTCTGCCTCTCGAAGAGGAGAGCGACGTCGCTCTTGTATGGGGAGGCCTTCTGAACGAGAAGTGTGTTTTCGTCAAGTATATAGGTGAACCTTCCCGGGCTGTCGTCCACCCACACGAAGGGCTCATCCGGATAGAACTCTCGCAGTGTCTGGAACTTCTTGAGCATGTCCTTGGTTCCCCTGAAGGTTATCACCTCGTCGAACTCGTCGTACCAGTTCGTCTTCTTCATGAAGATGACCTTCCCGCCGGGGTAGGTGTGCTCTCCGGAGAAGCTTATGACGCGCCTCCCCCGCGCCCTGAGCTCCCGAACAACCCTCCTCGCGTCGGGGAAGTCCTTGATGTACCGGGGCATGAGCTTGTAGTACTCGTGTATGGTTCCCTGTGCCACCAGTTCGTGTATGACCCCGAGGTACTGGTAGGTCAGCTTTCCCTTGATGAAGAGGAACAGGGCCTTGTAGTAATCCTCGTACAGGTCGCTCTCGATGACTGCAGGAACGGTCTTCTCAATGGCTATGCGGAGGGCCTTCTCAACCGCGCCCGTGCTGTCCACTAAGGTTCCATCGAAGTCGAAGAGGTACGTCACCATACCATAAGGTATCACCGACGGGGTTATAACTTTTTCCGGCCCATCCGAAGGGGCTTCCGAAAGGGTTTTATTCTCGGCGGGATTACAGGAAACGGGTGGTTGCCTAATGAGGATTGAAAAGCTCAAAGAGTTCATAGCCGAAAAGGAACTCGATGGTGTTCTAATCACCTCAAAGCCGAACCTCTTTTACTTCACGGGAAGCTCGCCGGTCCTTGGGGGCTATCTGCTCGTGACCGCTGACGATGCCCTTTTCCTCGTCCCGGAACTGGAGTACGAGGAGGCTCGCGAAACCTCCCGCGTTCCGGTTGACAAGTTCAAGAGGGGAGACGAGCTATACGAGAAGCTCAAGGGGTTCGGTATCAACCGCCTTGGAATAGAGGGCAGGATGAGCTATTCCTCGGTTCAGGCCTATCGGGAGAAGCTCGGCGTTGAGGACTTCGTTGTGGTTGACGACGTTATCAAGGAGCTCAGGATAGTCAAGACTCCTGAAGAGGTTGAGACCATAAAGGCCGCCTGCGAAATAGCGGACCAGGCAATGCTGGCCGCGATAGAGGAGATAAGCGAAGGCAAGCGCGAGAGGGAGATAGCAGCCAAGATGGAGTACGTCATGAAAATGAACGGGGCGGAAAAGCCCGCTTTTGACACGATAATAGCCAGCGGCCCGCGCGCCGCACTGCCGCACGGAGTGGCGAGCGACAAAAGGATAGAGAAGGGCGACCTGGTCGTCATCGACGAGGGAGCGCTTTACAGGCACTACCACTCCGACATGACCAGAACCATAGTCGTGGGCTCCCCCAGCGAGAAGCAGAGGGACATCTACGAGGCGGTTTTGGAGGCTCAGAAGAAGGGAGTCGAGGCGGCGCGGCCGGGAATGACCGCCAAGGAGCTGGACACCATCGTCAGGGACGTCATCAAAGAGTACGGCTACGGGGATTACTTCATACACTCAACCGGTCACGGCGTCGGCTTGGAGATTCACGAGTGGCCGGGCGTTAGCCAGCAGGACGAGACCGTTCTCAAGCCAGGAATGGTCATCACAATCGAGCCGGGAATATATCTTCCCAAGTTCGGCGGCGTCCGCATCGAGGACACCGTGCTCATAACGGAGAACGGTGCGCTGAGGCTCACCAAGACCGAGAGGGAACTCATCTGAGTCCTCCCAATCTTTTTCTAACACTCAGTAACTTTTAAAAGCACCTCCGAGTAATTTTTCTTAGGAAACCTTGGAAAATTTACGTGGGGTGGTAGCATGGTGGTCGGCGACATTGAGGGGGAAATGAAGAAGGTCGAGACCATCGGGCTTGACCTGGCAGCAATACCCGGTTCTAAGACAGGAATGGGGCTTATGGAGGTCATCATTCAGATTCTGCGCGAGAACGAGGTACGGATGAGCTTCAACGACTTCAGGATGGATGGTGAGGTTAGATTCAGGATCAAGCCCATCAAAGAGGAGTGAGCGCGGTGAGTATGGACCTTCACCCCCTCTTTAGACTGGCCCTTGGCTTTCAAAACGCTATCTGCTGTGGCTCCGTCACGATAGCCGTGGGAGACGACTCTTTCACGCTAACCAGGGACGAGATTATAATCGACATCCACGACCCAAATAAGATGAAAAAGCTGATGGATGCCTTCTCGCCCATAATGGGGTCCGGAAAGGGCGGCATGAGGGAGAAAATGAAGATGATGAACGAGATGAAGCTCTACGCCGAAGACTTGGCTTCCCAGGGCAAGACGGCCATTATAAAATACCGCGGAAATGATGTCATGATAATGGGAGCGAAGGCAAACTCCATTCTTATGAACGCTTTCGGGATGAAGCACATCGAGATCAAGTACCATCCCGACACCCTTAGGATGATGAAGGGCTTCATGTGATGTGGCAGGTTTTTAAACCGTCGCCCGTACTCCGAAAGGGGTGAGAAGGTGCAGATAATCCACCAGGACGTCAAGGAGGGCAAGGTGAAGGTTAAGGCCGAGACGCTCGACGACCTCTGGCACCTGTACCACATCATCGACCCTGGAGATGTTGTTTACGCAAAAACACTCAGGAAGCAGGCCCAGCGCTCGGACTCGCTCAGGGCGGAGAAGGTCGAGGTGATTCCCGTCTTTCTCGGCGTTAGGGCGGAGAAGATAAACTTCCACAAGTTCGCCAACCAGGTCCGCGTTACCGGCCCCATCGTCTACGCCAGCAGGGACGACGTCCCCCTTGGAAAGTACCACACGATAGCCATCGAAGAGGGCACGGTCGTCACCATTCAGAAGTCCCGCTGGAAGGAGCACCACATCGAGAGGCTGAAGGAAGCGGTTGAGGCGTCAAAGAGGGCAAGGGTCATGATAGTCGTCATAGATGACGGCGAGGCAGACATGGCGATAATCAGGGAGTACGGCGTCGAGATACTCAAGGGGATACGCTACAACCTCGGCGGGAAGAGGTACAGCACCAACCGCGAGAGCGAGGAGAAAAAGTTCTTCCACGACGTGGCGAAGAGCATGGAGGAGATAATAAGCCGCGAGGGCATAGAGAGGGCAATCGTAGCTGGCCCCGGCTTCGTCAAGGAGGACTTCTACAAGTTCCTGCGCGAGAACTATCCAGAGTTAGCTAAGAAGGTGGTCATCGAGGACACGAGCGTGACCGGAAGGACGGGCATCTACGAGGTCATAAGGCGCGGTACGGTCGATAAAGTCTATCACGAGAACCGCGTTGCCAAGGAAGTCCAGCTCGTTGAAAAGGTGCTCGAAAACGTGGCCAGAAACAACGGTCTAGCGGCTTACGGTCTTAGAGAGGTCGAGGAGGCGGTCAATTACGGCGCGGTTGAGACGCTCTTGGTTCTCGACGAGCTCCTCAAAGGCGAGCACAGGGAGAAGATAGAGGAGCTCATGGACGCGGTTCGCTACTCCCGCGGCGAGGTGGTCGTGGTAAGTTCGGAGCACGAGGGCGGCGACAAGCTGAAGGCCCTCGGAGGGCTGGCGGCGCTGCTGAGGTTCAGGATTAAGTGAGTTCCTTGCTGTACAGCTCCACGTAGGGATCGCTCTTAAACGTCGGAAACTCCCTTTCTTCCCCGTTTTCGATTAGGATGCGCCTCCTATCGGCGGTGAACTCGCCGAGTTCAAATGCAATAATTCCATTTTTGTTGAATTCTGTAATCAAGGAATCGACGTTCCCTGGGGGAACTATCGCTATCAGCGTGCCGGTCGAGGAGACGCCCCAGGGATCGAGGCCGTAGAAATCGAGAACTTTCCTCACCATCGGGTCGAGCTGAAGTCCCTCGGCATAGACCCTGAATCCGACCCCGGAGTTGTCGGCTATCTCATGAAGGGCGGTTAAACCCCCCTCCGTGGCATCGTGCATACCCCTCACGAAAGGCTTTGCCGTGAGGGCATCCGGAACAGCGGTTTCAAACCTAAATGACCTTTTGAGTCTCGCAATCTCCCTGAAGCTCAGGAGCTTTCTCAGCTCATTCTCGCGGAAATATGCGGCAGAAACGGCGAACTCAAGACCGACTTTGCCCGTGACCACAATCCTGTCACCCGGTTTCGCCAGCGGAAGCCTCAGTTCGTCCCTCTTCACCAGCCCCAGTGCAGTGGTCGTTGAAGTTGGCTCGGCTATAGTTGGGTAAACCCCGGTGTGTCCCCCGATTATTGAACTCCCGTACTTCCTGCACTCGGTGTTCAGGTCGCGCATCGCCCTCTCAATGAATTCCCTCTCGCTTCCCGGGGGGAGGAGGATGTCAACCACCAGCCATCTTGGCCTCGCTCCAAAAACCGCCACGTCGCTGGCCGCGAAGTGGTACGAGAAGAATCCGAAGGTTTCATGGGGGACACCGAGGGCGGGGTCGGTGGCAACCACCAGGTAGTGGTCGCAGTCGTATTCGAGAACCGCCGAGTCGAACCCCTCCCTGGGTCCGTACACAACCCTCATGTCCTCCACTCCCAGGTTGGGGAACACGACGTCCCTCAGAACATCATTTCTCAGTTTTCCGAGCGGAAGCTTCACCTTCATCCCCTCCAAACTTCGAGATAATCTCCCCCACCTCCCGGAGGGTTTCCCCGTCGCAGCCCCAGCACATGACCTCGAAGCTCGGTACGCGAACGCTCATGCGAACCCTCCGTCTTCTCGCCAGCCTGCTCACTTCAACGTTGACCCGGTAGGCCAAATCCATCAGCGCGGGCGTTACAATCTCCTCCCTGTCAATGTACTGGAGCGGGCAGCCTTCTCGCCACTGCCTCCTCCGCGAGTGCTCGTACATGCGGTAGGGCCTTATTCCTGCCTCTTCGGCGAGCGCCTCGACCTCCTCCGCGGTGTAATTTATGAGCGGGCGGAAGAATGGAATTCCCATCTTTGGAAGCCCGCAGAGCCTTATATCAGTCTCGCACTGGTCGAGGAGGGCACCGATTACCTTATCGTTGGCGTTGTCGCCCTTGGCCAGCACCTCAAAGCCGTTGTTGAGGGCAAACCACTTGGCGTTCCAGAGCATGACCTTCTTGCAGTTGATGCAGACCGGCCCCTTCCTCCCCACGACCTCTCGGAGGAGACCGTCCGTGATGTCAACGAGGTAGTGCTCCACTCCAAGACCCCTGGTGAACCCCATCGCCCACCTCAGCGGTTCCCTCCAGCTCCACCTGTGGAAGAAGGTCAGCGCCGATACGTTAAGGCCCGCCTTCCGCAGGAGGTACAGGGTTAAACTTGAGTCCTTTCCGCCCGAAAAGAGGACGAGAATCCTTTTTTTATCGATACCGGTCCGCCGTGAGAATTCACTGATTTCCCTGACCGCCTCGCTTATCATGGGAAAAAATAATTGGGGAGGCTTAAAAATCTGAGCCTCAGACGTTGACCTTGCCGACCCACTGCTCGGCCAAGTTGCCGACGATGGGGAACTTGTAGCGCTCGCCCTGGTAGGCCTTGACCATGCCGAGTATCCAGAATATTAGACCAACGATCCAGAGAAGACCTCCAATGATAGCTCCTATCACTGGAATGAATCCAAGGATAAAGGCAACTATCGTAAGCCCAAGGAACGTTATCGTTGACTGCATAGCGTGGAAACGAACGAAGTCGCTCTCTTTTTCAAGTAGCAGGAAGATTACGCCAGTAAACCATCCAAGCACGTACGCCAGTAACCCCTCAACGTTCTCGTCCATACCCAAGGAAGTCCCCTTGGGTTCTTCGGGTGGAATCTCTTCCATAATCGATGCACCTCCGAAATTCAATCAATTGTATTCTCTTCAATCCCTTAAATACCTTTCCAAAGTTTTAACCCGGCTTCCAATAACCGGACCCGCGTCTTTAACATCTCAGAACCCCATGATTTCTGATCTCGAACCCCTGGGTTTTGTTAGGCTCACCAAAGCTTTTTAAGGCCATCGAGAGATTGGAATATCGAATTAGGAAAGCCTAACGGTGATGCTCATGATTGTACCTTTAAACAGCATGAGGCCCGGCGAGAAGGGTGTCGTCGTCAACATCCTCGGCGGCCATAACGCCAGGGGGAAGCTCGTCTCAATGGGGCTGACCCCAGGGGCGACGGTTCAGGTGCTGGAGTCACACTCGCTGGGGCCCATAATAATCTCCGTGGGAGGCGTAAGGTTCGCCATAGGACGGGGAATGGCGGGCAGGGTCATGGTAAGAAAGCTGTGAGGTGCCCATCATGATGCGGGTAGTGGCTCTGGCAGGGAACCCCAACGTTGGAAAGACCACCGTCTTCAACTCCCTCACTGGGATGCGCCAGCACGTTGGCAACTGGCCCGGCGTGACCGTTGAGAAGAAGGAGGGGATTCTTGAATACAAAGGCCAGAAGTTTCTCGTGGTTGATCTGCCTGGAATATACTCCCTGACAGCTCATTCCGTTGACGAGCTGGTTGCCAGGGATTTCCTTCTCAAGGGGAGCGCCGATGTCGTTGTGAACGTCGTTGACGCGACTGCCCTCATGAGGAATCTCTTCCTGACGATGGAGATACTTGAGATGGGCCTGAGGAACGTTATAATAGCGCTCAACAAAACCGACCTCGCCGAGAAGCGCGGCATCGAGATAAACGTCCGGAGGATGGAGGAGCTCTTAGGCGTTCCGGTCGTAGCGATGAGCGCGAAGGAAGGCGCCGGACTGGAGGAACTCAAGGAGAAGATACGTCTGATGGCGAACGGCGAGATCAAGACCAGCCCCACTGTTCCCACCTATGACCCGGAGGTCGAGAGGGAAATAGGGCACATAATCGAAGCCCTCAAGCATACCAAGCTCGCAGGGGAGTACAACCTCAGATGGCTCGCGGTGAAGCTCCTTCAGAGGGACGACGGCGTGATAAAGCTCGTTCTCAGGCACCTCGGAAAGGAGAAGCTCGACGAAATCATGGGGCACATAGCCGAGGTGGAGGAGCGCTACAAGAGGGCGATGGATCTGATCATAGCCAGCCAGAAGTACGAGTTTATAGACGGCCTCATGCACCGCTTCGTGAGGTACTCCCACGAGCAGGGCGAGACCTTCAGCGACCAGCTGGACAGGTTCCTCACGCACCCGGTTTACGGCCTCATTGCCCTCTTTGCCGTGTTCTACGTCCTGTTCAAGTTCGTCTTCGCCCTCGGACTGCCCCTGCAGGGCCTGCTGGATGATGCATTTTCCGCCTTTGGCGAGTGGCTGGGGCCTCACATCGCCAACGAAACGCTCCGCGGCCTCCTCGTTGACGGCATCATCGCCGGTGTAGGCTCGGTCCTGAGCTTCTTCCCGCTGGTCTTCCTGCTGTTCCTCGCCATGTCGATCCTCGAAGATGTGGGCTACATGGCGAGGGCCGCGGTCGTCATGGAGCGCATCATGAGGAAGTTCGGTCTCCCCGGGAAGAGCTTCATTCCCCTCGTCCTCGCCTTCGGCTGCAACGTTCCGGCAGTCATGGCAACGAGAACCCTGGATGAGGAGAGGGATAGGCTGATAACGATGCTGGTCAACCCGCTCATACCGTGCAGCGCCAGGCTGAGCGTCATAAGCTTCCTGGCGGGGGCTTTCTTCGTGGGGAATCAGGCGCTGGTCGCGGTAAGCATATACGCAACGGCCATACTGCTGGCACTGCTCATGGCGTGGCTCTTCAGCAGATTCGTGGTCAGGGGAGAGGAGAGTCCCTTCATAATAGAGCTGCCGGAGTACCTCATACCCTCGTGGAAGACTGTGGCGCTCCACTCGTGGGAGAGGAGCAAGGAGTTCGTCAAGAAGGCGGGAACGGTAATCCTGCTGGGTTCGGTGGTCATCTGGTACCTCAGCACCTACCCTGTTGAGATAGGAACGGGGGGAAGCTACGCCGAGAGACTGGGGGCCTTCTTCGAGCCCTACATGCGCCTCATGGGACTCGACTGGAAGGCGGCGGTGAGTCTGCTCTTTGGAATCATCGCCAAGGAGAACGTCATCTCCACCTACGGCATAATCTACGGCAGCGTCGACGAGATAGTCAACTCAATGTCCTCCCTTCAGGCCTTTGTGCTGGCCCTCGTCACAACGCTGTACGTCCCGTGCATCGCCACGATAGGGGCAATAAGGGCCGAGAGCAACTGGAAGTGGGCAGTCTTTACCGTCGTCTACATGATAGGCCTTGCGAGCATCGTGGGAATACTCGTATGGAACATAGGGACGGCTCTGGGATACTGAGGGATAAGGATGCTGGAGAGGATACTTAACCTTATAAAGGAAGGGAAAAGCGTCGAAGAGATAGCGAGGGAGCTTTCGATACCCAGGGAGGAGGTCGAGGGGGCCCTCAGCGTCTTGGAGAGCATGGGGTACGTTGAGCGGGTGGAGCTTGGCGGCTCCGCCTGCCAAAGCTGCCCTCTGAAAAGCGTCTGCCCCGGCTCGTGCTTCAGGTTCAAGGGAAAGGTGTACGCGGTGACCGAATTTCGGATTGATGCACAGAAATGAGCGCGTCCTCCTTCCGGTTCATCGTTGGGCATATTTAATGGCCGTAAAATATATAAGTTTCCCACCGGAATGTCTAACGGTGATACCATGAAAGCTGTTATTCTTGCCGGCGGTTTTGGTACCAGGTTAAGGCCGCTCTCATCGACCCGACCGAAGCCCATGATACCAGTTCTTGGAAAGCCCAACCTCCAGTACCTCCTGGAGAGCCTGGAGAAGATACCGGAGATTGACGAAGTAATCCTGTCGGTTCACTACATGCGCGGTGAGATAAGGGAGTTCATTGATGAGAAGATGAGCGACTACCCCAAGGGTATAAGGTTCGTCAACGACCCGATGCCCCTGGAGACCGGAGGAGCCCTCAAGAACGTTGAGGATTACGTGAGCGAGGACTTTCTGGTAATATACGGTGACGTCTTCACGAACTTTAACTTTGGCGAACTCATCGAAGCCCACAAGGAAAACGAAGGCCTCATAACGGTGGCCGTTACCAAGGTCTACGACCCCGAGAAATACGGTGTCGTTGAGATGAACGAAGATGGCAGGGTAACCCACTTTGAGGAGAAGCCCAAGAGGCCCAAGACCAACCTCGTTGATGCGGGAGTATATATGGTGAACAAGAAGGTTCTGGAGGCCATACCCAAGGGCAAGGAGGTCTATTTCGAGAGGGAGGTTCTTCCGAGGTTCGTGGGTCAGGAGGCGGTGTACGCTCACAAGATACCCCGCGAGTACTACTGGATTGACCTCGGAACGCCCGACGACCTGTTCTACGCACATCAGCTCGCCATGGACGAGATAACCAAGCAGAACGGCTACTACACCATCGCTGAGGGTGCCGAGGTTCCGGAGGACGTCGAGATACAGGGGCCGGCGTACATAGACGAAGGCGCCAAGATAGGACACGGGGTCAAGATAAAGGCCTACACCTACATCGGGCCGAACACCATAGTAGAGGACAAGGCCTACCTCAAGCGCGCCATACTCATAGGCAACGACATCGTCAAGGAGCGCTCCGAGATAAAGGACAGCATCCTCGGTGAGGGCGTCGTCGTCGGGAAGAACGTCATCCTCAAGGAGAACGCCGTTGTCGGCGACTACGCGAGAATATACGACAACCTGGTCATCTACGGCGCCAAAGTGTTGCCGTGGAAGAAGGTCGAGGAGTACGAGGCATACATAAAGATAAAGCTTGACCCGACCAAGGTGAGGCCCGGCGTCACCCCCGAGCGCTGCCCGCTCGGCCTGCCCGAATGTATCTACACCAAGTTCAAGGCCATAGCGGGAGAAAAGCCGCCGTGCGACGAGTGCATAGAGAACCAGTGGCTCTTCTGAGTTCCCTTTTCATACTCATTTTTCTCGATCTTCGGGCAATAGGTTTTTATCCTCGAACCCCGTAGTTGATCGAAGTGGAACATATGGTGGAGTTCTACGAAAAGAGAAAGCTCAGTTGTAGGAAGATGTCGCCCTGGCTCTGGTGATATTCGTCGTGTTCCTCGATTTCGTCAACTCCATATTGCACAACAGCGATACCAGCTCAGAACCTCGATATTTGCGCTGGTTGTTCTCCGGTTTGCCCTCTTGGTCAGGAAGCTCTATCCCAATCCGAACAAAAAGGTATGGCCGTGGATCAGCCGGATATACGACAACGGCGTCATGATAATCGTCGCGAACCTGTACAACGTCTACGAGAACGGCGACATCATCGGCCACCTCCTGGCGGCCTGATGGAGTGAATCCCTTTTGATTTTGTTTCTTGATTCTGAGGGGGTCTTATTGCAACAATACCACTTCATTTTCAAAAAACCGGCTACTGGACTTCCAATTCTCCTAAATTCTTATTGCAACCTCCTGTCAGCTGCTGTCGCTGTCATCATCACTGACCCTTTCAATTCTCCTAAAGTCTTATTGCAACCAGCTTCAGCATATATATTACGCGCGCGAAAAATCGCTTCTTTCAATTCTCCTAAAGTCTTATTGCAACATTGGTAAGAGTGGTTGTGAGTGTTTTGTAAATGTAGCTTTCAATTCTCCTAAAGTCTTATTGCAACTGACACTAAGACAATCTCGATTTCAGATGCAGGACTACTTTCAATTCTCCTAAAGTCTTATTGCAACTCGTCTATGATTTTCTGATTGTTGTCGAGCTGAAGCCTTTCAATTCTCCTAAAGTCTTATTGCAACAATATTCTTTAGCCGCCTTACCGCGCAATATCTCTTCCTTTCAATTCTCCTAAAGTCTTATTGCAACTTGTTGATTGGGTCTGGCAGTATGCTGATGATGTAACTTTCAATTCTCCTAAAGTCTTATTGCAACAGTCTAAGGTCGTATAATAAATTGAAAATAACTCTGGCTTTCAATTCTCCTAAAGTCTTATTGCAACCCGGTACTTGAGAAGAGCGACCAAATCGGCAAGTGAGCTTTCAATTCTCCTAAAGTCTTATTGCAACACACCTGCGATAAAGTACCACCCGATGCGGGACTTTGCTTTCAATTCTCCTAAAGTCTTATTGCAACTGAGGGTCTCAGACCTTTTATCCTCCCATATTCTGATCTTTCAATTCTCCTAAAGTCTTATTGCAACGCCAACAGCAACATAGATATTTCTACTACAGTTTACACTTTCAATTCTCCTAAAGTCTTATTGCAACACGCGTTAGTTGTCCTGCCCCAACCGGCGCTACAACCTTTCAATTCTCCTAAAGTCTTATTGCAACGGGGAAAGGGTCGAGGTTGGCAGCCTGCCCCTTTCCCCTTTCAATTCTCCTAAAGTCTTATTGCAACTATTCTATCTACACTGAAGGATGGAATTTTAGTCGAACTTTCAATTCTCCTAAAGTCTTATTGCAACGTGGATTGACTTCTCCGTCGCCGACAATTGGGCGAAGACTTTCAATTCTCCTAAAGTCTTATTGCAACCTCCCCGAGCAGGTGGCCGAGGCAAAGGAGGAGTTCTTTCAATTCTCCTAAAGTCTTATTGCAACTGTACAGTGTGCCCTTCTCTTTCCAGACAATGAACTTGCTTTCAATTCTCCTAAAGTCTTATTGCAACCTTGAGCGACTCCATTTTGACGACGTAGTAAATCCCAACTTTCAATTCTCCTAAAGTCTTATTGCAACTTTGAGCTCGTGCTCCACGACAGCCCGGCCACGTATGCTTTCAATTCTCCTAAAGTCTTATTGCAACTTTGAGCTCGTGCTCCACGACAGCCCGGCCACGTATGCTTTCAATTCTCCTAAAGTCTTATTGCAACACGAGCTGATAAGCCTTGCCGGCCCGGCGCTGTTCACTTTCAATTCTCCTAAAGTCTTATTGCAACGTAATAGCATTGTGATTACTCCCAAGCCGATAAAGACTTTCAATTCTCCTAAAGTCTTATTGCAACCTGGAAGATGCATCCTGGCAGCAGGGTTGATTTCTTCCTTTCAATTCTCCTAAAGTCTTATTGCAACCCGACAGACCTTGATATAAGCGTCCTCGCTCGCATGCCTTTCAATTCTCCTAAAGTCTTATTGCAACTCTGTGCGATGGCCTCAATCCTCAAGGTGTAGGCTCCCTTTCAATTCTCCTAAAGTCTTATTGCAACCAGAGGACTCAACGTTTTCAGACGTGACGCTGTTCTGCTTTCAATTCTCCTAAAGTCTTATTGCAACCAAAATGACCGTGACCCATCCGCTCGTCACCGAGCTGCTTTCAATTCTCCTAAAGTCTTATTGCAACTCTTCAGTTTGGCCCTTTGAGCTCCCCAATCAACCACTTTCAATTCTCCTAAAGTCTTATTGCAACCCTATCACCACGACTATAAGCAGTTTCACAAGCCAGTCTTTCAATTCTCCTAAAGTCTTATTGCAACAAGACCTACACGTTAAACAGGATTGTTTACCACCTCATCTTTCAATTCTCCTAAAGTCTTATTGCAACATACTTTATAGGAGTTCCTAAGATTACACCAAACAAACTTTCAATTCTCCTAAAGTCTTATTGCAACTTACGTCCTGTTGAAAATAGTGAACATGTTCAAAAACTTTCAATTCTCCTAAAGTCTTATTGCAACTCTTGAATATCCTGTCAAAGCGCTCGAACTGCTCTTCTTTCAATTCTCCTAAAGTCTTATTGCAACAGGGCGGTCTTTTGCTCCGTTTCCCCAATGGAGTTTAATGAGTGCCCGTCTATAAAACCTTTTTGCAGAAACCTCTAATTGGGTCCTTCACATCCCCATAAAGAGGCGGCAGCGGTAGGGGTGAACGCAGGAATAAACGCATCACGGGCGTCCTGTTGCTGGGGGCATCATATGTTCGTGGAATTTCTGCCCTCATGCAACCCTTTAAATCCGCCGAGGTTCACTTGAATGTCCGGGATTTCAAGAAAAACCGATTTCTGCGGGGAAACGATCCCATCCTGCATTCTAATGTCTTTATCCCGCAATCCGAAGAAAATTCGTTATGTCTTAAAATTTGGGCGTCACCAAATGTTACATCTCTGGAACCACAAAAAGGGGATTCCTGGACACGTATGATGGCTTGTTCCGGACAAAGCTCCACAACCGGGCCGAAGACTTGAAAAGGGGAAGGATCAGCATGATGAAAACGAATCAGTACCTTATCCTTGGGTTGTATTCAAGCAACATGAGGCCGTTTTTGAATATCCTTATCGTGCCGCTTTCCGAGAGGGTTATCGCTATCGCCTTCGTGAGCCGGGTTATGCCGGCGGCGGCTATGTGCCTGCTTCCGAGGCCAGGGGGGAGCATGAGGTCTATCACCTTCGGCTCGACTTCGAGGTACCTGCCGGCGGCGGCTATCCTGCCGTTGTCCCTCACGATGAACGCCCCATCTAGCTGGGCGAACTCCTTTATTATCTCCTTGCTGTTCCTGTCGAGAACGTTTACCTTGTGCCCCTTGAAGGGATTGGGTATGAGCTGGTGGGAGTGTCTGAGAACCCGCCTGGTGTCGCCTATGACGAAGATGGTTCCAACGGGAACTCCTTCCCTGCCCTCGATGCTCAGCTCTATCGTTATCTCAAGGAGCCTCTGGAGAACGTTCTGATTCTGAGCGAAAAACCCCCTCATCGCGGAGATGCTCTTTTTAACCGTCTTGATTCCGATAAGCTCCCGGGTGACGTAGACAAAGGAGTCGCCCTCTCTGAGTATCTCGTGTTCCAGGAGGAACGCGGATATGAGGTTGAGGACGTTGTTGATGTCGAGGTTCTGCGGGATCGAGACCCTCTTCACCCTGTCGCTCTCCACATCGAAGGAAGAGCCCACGATTACAACGGTGACGTCCACATCGGGAACTTTCTCAGGCTCGATGTCCTCCAGAATAACGAGGGCCTTTCCGTCTAGGGCGTTCACGACGTCCACCGCGCCCTTAATTAGAACCTCGGGAACCTCCTTGCCCATACTCACCAACCATTGATAACGTAACTCCGGCGGGTATAAAAACCTACCGTCCTTAGAAAACGTTAAAACATGAGCCGGCGAAGCCTTTTTGGTGTGGGGGATGAGGATAGTCGTTGCAATCACCGGAGCGAGCGGCTCAATCTACGGCCTGCGGCTGGTTCAGGTTCTCAGGGAGCTTGGCCACGAAGTCGTTACCGTGGCCTCCAGAACCGGTCTCGCGGTTATGAAGCACGAGACGGGGGTGGAGTTCAATCCAGATTACATGGAGGATGACCTCTTCGCTCCGATAGCATCGGGCTCAAATCCGTTTGATGCCATGGTAATAGCCCCCTGCTCCATGAAGACCTTGGCCGCCATTGCCCACGGCTACGCGGACAACCTGATAGCCAGAACCGCCGACGTGGCGCTGAAAGAGCGCAGAAAACTCATTCTGCTCGTTAGAGAGACGCCGTTGAACTTGGTACATCTCCAAAACATGGTAATGGTTACACAAACTGGGGGGATAATTATGCCAGCTTCCCCAGGATTTTACACAAAGCCCAAAACTTTGGACGATATGATAAACTTTATAATTGGAAAAATCTTAGACCTTCTGGGGATTGAGAACGAGATATACCCTCGATGGAGGAGTTAACATGGTCCAGCTCGATGACCTTGATAGGGCTATCCTCCGCATTCTAAAGGAGGATGCGCGGTTAACTATATCAGAGATTGCCGACAGGCTCAACCGCCCTGAATCCACGATTCACTTCAGAATAAAAAAGCTGCAGGAGAAGAAGGTAATCCAGAAGTACACGATAGTTCTGGGCGAACAGTTCCAGCCCAAGGCGCTCGCCGTGGTCTACATACAGGCGGAGACACCCATCATAGAGGAGTTTCTGGACAGGTACATCCAGTACCTGACGAAGACCCTTTCCATGCTCCCCAACGTTCTGGTCGTGGCAAAGAGCGGAAGGGACGGAGTACTGGCCATAGTGGGTGCCGACAGCGAGGAGGGCCTTCACAAGTTCGTGGACGACACCATAAGAACCCTTCCCACCCTCAAAAGGGTGGAGGTTTTCCCGATCGACAAGTTCATAAAGGGTGAAGGCCTCGCGGGCGTTCTGGTGGGTGTGTGATGGAGGTAGAGGTCAAATTCCGCGTTGACTTCAACTCCGCCAGAAGGGCTATAGAATCCCTTGGGGCGGCGTTCGTTGGGGAGGAGATACAGGAGGATGTTTACCTCTCCGTCCCCCTGCCCGAACTCCTCAGGGTGAGGAGAATAAGCAATCTAAACCGTTCTTTTCTGACGTACAAGCGCATAGCCGACCCCGGCAGGAACGAGGAGTTCGACGAGGTTGAGGTCGAGGTGGGCGACTTCGAGACCGCCCTGGAGATTCTAAGGCGCCTCGGCTTTAAGGAGGACGTCCGGGTCAGGAAGCGGCGTCTGGTTTACAGGCTGGGGGAGGTTACCTTCGAGCTGAGCGAGGTCGAGGGGCTCGGCGGCTTCCTCGACATCGAGGTTATCTCCGACGACGTTGGGGAAGCAAAGCGGAGGATATGGGACACCGCCAGAAAACTCGGCCTCACCGAGAAGGACGTGGAGCCGAGGCTCTACCAGGAGCTCATCAGGGAAACCGAGAAAAAAGCGGAGAAATAGCTCAGCGCGCCGTCGCGACTATCTTGATTATGTCGTTGAAGCCCAGCTCGTAGTCCTCTCCAACGCGCCTGTGGGTTCTCGCGTTCACCGCGTAGAGGAAGGTCTTCCCGAGGTCGGTGTGCACCTTGTAGGCCAAATCGCGGGGCGTTGAACCCTTGGGGAGAAGGTGAACGTGGGGCAGAACGTTGCCGAACCCATCGGTGAGCTTGTGCTCGTCCTCAACCGGGTAAACGGGTACGAGGTTGAGCAACTCAAAGGTCGCCCTGTTTATTACCTCCTGGACTCCGGTGGAGCCGAAGCGGTCCAGAACCTTCTCCTTTATGAGCATGAGCGCCTTCTCCTGCTTGGAGCTCATCGGCTTAAGGATTTTGAAGTCGCTTGAACCCGGAACGTAGTCGATGAATCCCGCCTTGGCGGCCTTTCTCAGCGTCAGCTCCGCCGCCGCACTCGTCGGGACGACTATATACCCCCTGCTCTTTCCCTTCTTGATCAGGCGCTCTATCTGGGCATCGGCAGCGGCGTCCGCCTTGTTGGCCGCTATGATAATCGGCTTGTTTATCTTTCTCAGCTCACGGACGAAGGAGAAGAGGTCTTCATCACTCCATTTCGTCGGGTCGTCCCCGAGGCCGAGCTTGTGGATGGCCTCGAAGGCATCCCCCTCGCTCACACCGATTCCCGTCAGCTGGTCGGCTATGGCTTGGGCGAGCTTGAGGTGCTGGAGTTTAATGCGCTTTGCGAACTTCTCCCAGTTCTTCCTCAGAATACCGTATATCCAGTAGTCTATCTCCCTCTCAAGGAACTCGATGTCCTCCACCGGGTCGTGGTGGTCGGTCGGCTGTCCCTCTGCGTCGGTCTTACCGGTAACATCAACGACGTGAATTAAAGCCGAGGCCATTCTGAGGTCATCGAGGAACTTGTTGCCCAGACCGCGTCCCTCGTGTGCCCCGGGTACCAATCCCGCAACGTCGATCATCTTTATCGGGATGAGAGCCTTCCCGTCGCGGTACTCGTAGTTCTGGGGATTTGGCTGGCAGCCGAGCTCTCTGCAGGGATGTTCCGCTATCGCGTAGGTGACGCCGACGTTGGCATCAATGGTCGTGAACGGATAATTGGCAATATCAACGTCAACGAGCGTAGCGGCCGAGAAAAAGGTCGACTTTCCAACGTTTGGCTTCCCAACGACACCTATCTCCATGCTCACCACCGGGCTAACTTCGCGGGGAGGGTTTTAAGGGGTTTCGGCCGAAAACTATAAACGAACCTCCGCGTTCTTTATACCGGTGGTTCCCTTGAGGGTTTACGTTCTGGTTGAGGACTATTCCGGCTACGAAAGCCCTTTTCTGGCCCAGCACGGAGTGAGCTTCCTGATAGAGGAGGCCGAAAGAGGGATTCTCTTCGACACCGGCCAGAGCGCCGAGCCGATACTCCACAACATGAGGCTCCTCGGCCTTGACCCGGGTTCACACATCGACTACATCTTCCTGAGCCACTGCCACTACGATCACACTGGTGGGCTTTTGGGCATTCTAAAGGCCATCGGAAGGCGGGTTCCGGTCATAGCGTACCCAAGTATCTTCAGAAGGCACTTCGTTATGAAGCCCTACCTAAGGGACGTTGGAATCCCCTTCAGGCGGGAGGAGGTTGAGGAGTTCGCCGACCTGTACCTCACCGCTGAGCCCATCGAGATAGTCGGGGGTATCTATTCCACGGGTGAGGTCCGCAGCCGCGAGGACTTCGAGCGGGGGCATATAGGGGTCTACACGTTGAGGGACGGCCGGGTAATGGAGGACGCCATTATGGACGACATGAGCATCGTGGCCAAAACCTCCGGGGGCCTGGTTATCGTGAGCGGCTGCAGCCACGCGGGCATAGTGAGCATAGTAAAGCATGCGATACGGATGACCGGCGAGAGGAGGATAAAAGCCGTCATAGGCGGCTTCCATCTTATCGAGGCCGACGATGAGCGGATAAAGGGGACGGTCCGGGAACTTCAGAAGCTCGGAGTGGAGGAGGTCTACACGGGGCACTGCACCGGGCTAAGGGCCGAGGCGGCATTCCTGGAGGCATACGGCGAGCGCTTCCACAAGCTGCACTCCGGAATGGTGGTTGAGTTCTGAGGTGATGGCATGGCCGGGGAAGCCGAAGGGAAGCCAAGGATAACGGTCATTGCCTATTCGCGGGACGATTTCCTCAGCAGGAAGGTTTCAAGCATGAGAGACGTCCTCGAAATCGAGGGCTACGACGTTATCTGGGCAAACGTTGACACCGTCGAGGCAGTTCCAGAGATAATGGAGGCCCTTAACCTCCACGAGGGGCCAATGAAGGTTCTGCGAAGGGCGAGTACACACGCCAGGGTCTTCGTGTTCCCGGATTATCTGTTCCTCATCCTGCACCAGGTCTACGAGATAGACGGCGGGCTGAAGAGGGAGAGGATAGGGCTACTGCTCCGGGGCAACCTCGTGGTGACGGTGCAGGAGATACCCGGGGACGTCTTTGACCCCATCCGGGAGAGCATCCGCGAGGGGGAGGGTCTCTTCAGGGAGCGCGGCGCGGATTACCTGCTCTTTGCCCTCCTTGAGGCGATAGTTGAAAACTACGTCCCGATGATAGAGAAGATTAGCTCCAAAATGGAGTCCCTCGAAGCGCAGATACTGTCGCGGGGAGGAGAGGGTGTTCTCCACAGGATACACGGGCTCAGGAGGGAGATACTCTTCATGCGCCGCACGGTATTTCCTCTGCTGGAGGCGTTCAGGAGGCTTGAACTTGAGGGGGGAAGGTTCTTCACCGAGGAGACCAGGGGTTGTATGGGGGAGCTCCACGACCACGTCCTTGAGGTAATGGAGATACTTGAGGGGCAGAGGGAGCTTGCCAACAGCCTCGTCGAACTCTACTACTCAACGATTTCAATGAAGACCAACGACATAATCCGCATCCTCACGGTCGTCTCGACGGTGTTCATCCCGCTGACCTTCATAACCGGCCTCTACGGAATGAACTTCCGCTACATGCCCGAGCTAACCTGGCGCTACGGCTATCCAGCCGTTCTGGCGGCTATGCTCGGAATCGCCCTCGGCATGCTCGCCTACTTCAGAAGAAAAGGATGGATTTAGAGCTCCTCAAGGCCGAGGGCGAGCCTCACGGCCTTCTCCGCTATCACGTCGAGCGGATCGATCAGGGGGACGCTCAGGTCGTCCTGCCTCAAGGCGACGCTGACCTCGGTGCAGCCGGCTATCATTCCATCGACCCTGCGTTCGAGCCTCTTCGCCACATCCATGAGGAGCTTCCTTGCGGCCTCGATGTCCCCCGCCTTGACACCGTGGTATATCGCCCGCATAACTTTCCCCTGGTCGTTCTTTCCAGGGACGGCTATGCCTATCCCCCTGTTAAGGAGCGCGCGATGGTAGACGAGTCCCTTTATGGTGCCGTCGGTTGCAAGGAGCCCAACCCTGCGAAGGCCGAGTTGCTCTATTGCATCCGCCGTTGCCTCGATCATGCTGACGAGCGGAATCGTTATCGCCTTCTGGACGGTCTCGGCGAAGAAGTGGGCGGTGTTGCAGGGCATTATGATGAAGTCCGCCCCCCAGCTTTCGAGCTTTCTCGCCCCCTCCACAAGGGCGGGCCTCGGGTCTTCCCCGTTCCCCAGGATAAATGCGGTTCTGTCCGGGATTTTGGGGTCGTTGTAAATGATGATTCGCGGGTGGTCCTGGTCCCTCTTTGCCGGGGTCTTCTCGACTATCCTCCTGAAGAGGTCTGCGGTCGCCAGGGGCCCCATGCCGCCGAGGATGCCGATGGTTCTCTCGGCCATTCAATCACCATTGGCCGTTATTGGGAAACCTTTTTAAAGTTGGCCACTATGACTATATCAAACATGTCTTTGTAAGACATGTCTGGGTGAGGAATATGTTGAACTACAAGAGAACGACCCCGAGGAAGGTTCCGGACATAGAGGAAAGGAATGCCTACCTGGTCGGCGGGGGTATTGCCTCGCTTGCGGCGGCGGTTTTCCTCATCAGGGACGCCAAGATGCCCGGGGAGAATATTTACATATTTGAGAAGACCCCCATAAACGGCGGCTGTCTCGACGGCTCCGGAGACCCCGAGAACGGCTATCTGCTCAGAGGGGGAAGGATGTTCGAGACCCACTACGAGACCACGTGGGATCTGCTCGGAAGCATTCCCTCGCTCGACGACCCCGGGAAGACCCTCCTGGACGAGGTGGTTGAGTTCAACAAGGAGTACGTGGGTTCATCCAAGTGCAGGCTTGTGGGGACGCCCGGCAGGAAGGTTGACTTCTCCAAGTACGGACTGACGCTCAGGCACTTAAACGAGCTCAACGAACTCCTGCTGACCCCGGAGGATCAGCTTGGGGGGATAACAATAGAGCAGTGGTTCTCACCCTCGTTCTTCGAGACCAACTTCTGGTACTTCTGGGCGACGATGTTCGCATTCCAGCCCTGGCACAGCGTTATGGAAATGAGGCGCTACATGCTCCGCTTCATGCACCTAGTCCCTGGGATGAACAAAATTGAAGGCGTCCTGAGGACTCCTTACAACCAGTACGACTCAATGATTCTCCCAATTCAGAAATGGCTCCAGGATAGGGGAGTCAACTTCATCATGGGGACGAAGGTCGTGGATGTTGAAATCGAGGAAATCGACGGCAAAAAGTACGTCACCAAGCTCCACACCGAGGGCCAGAAAGGGGGCACCATCGAGGTCAGACCGAAGGACCTGGTCTTCATAACCATTGGCTCGATGGTCGAGAACTCCACCTACGGCGATTTTGAGCACCCCCCGGTCCTCAACAGGGGAGAGGGAGACGTATGGAGGCTCTGGCGGAACCGGGTCAAGAAAGACCCATCCCTCGGAAACCCCGACGTTTTCGCATCTGAGATAGACAAAACGAAGTGGGAATCCTTCACGATAACCTTCAGGGGGAAGGAGTTCCTCAGGATGCTCGAAGAGTTCACCGGAAACAAAACCGGAACCGGCGGTCTGGTTACCTTCAAGGACTCCTCGTGGCTCATGTCCATAGTGGCCTTCAGACAGCCCCACTTCAGGAACCAGCCCGACGACGTAACGGTAATCTGGGGCTATGGACTGTTCGTGGACAGGGAGGGAGACTACATCAAGAAACCCATGAGCCAGTGCACAGGTAAGGAGATATTCCTTGAACTGCTCTACCATCTCGGCTGGCTAGATAAAAAGGAAGAGCTCCTCGGGACCGTAATAAACGTCAGAACCGCCATGATGCCGTACATAACGAGCCAGTTCATGCCGAGGCATCCCGGAGACAGGCCGCCGGTCATCCCGGAGAACTATGGGAACCTTGCCCTCTTGGGACAGTTTGTTGAGGTTCCAGGCGAATGCGTCTTTACAGTCGAGTACTCCGTCAAGTCTGCCATGATGGGAGTTTACGGCCTGCTCGACCTTGGCAGGGAACCGCCGGAGGCTTACAAGCCATACAAGAGGATTGACGTCCTTGTAAAGGCCGCCGAAACGCTCGTTGATGACGATAAAAGGGGGATGCTGAAGAGGAGTTTGAACCTCTTCCTCTTCGGCTGATTCATTTCTCCTCATTTTTCCAGCCAAACGGAGTCATCCCCGCGGTAGTTCAGCTTCACCACGAAGAGCCTGAAGGGCTCGTCACGCTCGTTGACGACCCAGTGGACGGTTTTGGGCTTTACCAGGAAGATATCGCCGGGCCTTGCGAGGTATTCAGTCTCGCCGATGCCGAGCCTTGCCTCGCCGCTCATTATGTAGAACAGCTCGTACTGGCGGAGGTGGTAGTGCTTCCCAACGGTCTGTCCGGGCTTGACCTCCACTATCTGGGCGTAGCTGTTTTCTGGCAGCTCGCCCTCGAAGAGAGGGAGCTTCCGGTAGGTTCCTCTGTCAATCAAATTCTTGATTTCGGCCTTCATAGTTGAGTGATGGGTGTATCCTGTTTTAAGTTTCTCGATTTTGACATGGTGAATGCGCGTTAAAATATCGTGAATCTCCACTAACCAATGTCCAGACTTAATTTATATGTCAATCTTTTGGGTTTCTCCTCAGAGGTTATGGCATCCACTACCTTTTTCGGGTAAAAGTTACATAAGCGAAGGCTAGAACCACACTGCCAAACGACTTCACACTAACTATTTTCAGTGTTTCTGAAGTGAGCGTTCCAGTAAGGTAACTTCTTACAAAAACTGAAAGTGCCCATAATACTGGAACGAGTACCATACCAATTCCATTAAATCTTACGACTAGCCAGTAACTTGCCATAACGGGTATTGTAACAGTTATTATGGCGACCCAAATTGATGTTCCGTCAAATATTGCCAATCCGGTAAGGAACAAAGATATTAAAAGAGTGAGATAGACCTTTCTGCTCACCTTCATTGGTATCCCCCCTATGGTCCGGGACTTAAGTAATCGCAGTAGGTCCCTTCTTCTTCACAGCAGGAAGTTGCACAATAGGGACAAGATACCAAAACACAATATAAGCAACTTGCACAGCCTCCAGCGTTTCCTCTCATGCAACTACCACAACTAAAAGCACAGTCTCCACAACAAGATGCTATGCAGCCCCAATCATGATCACAACAATACGGAATGCACCTTCCAAATGGTCCACAGTCTGAAGCAGTTGAACATTCATGTTGACATCCGCTTAGAGGAGTAACTCTTCCATTGGTAAGTACCTCTTCGGTTTTTATTTGTCCATTGACAACCTTGAAAACATAGCCCTGGATCTTCACTCCTTGTACTGGCTTTGAGAACTCGTACAGCGCTATCACGTGCTCTTTGTCCTTCAGCAGAATTCCCATGGCGAGCATGGTTATCTCTTCCCCGTTGTATTCAATTGTGTGCTTTACAATTTTGACGTGAGAGTAATCAACGTCCCAGGGTTTGGCCAGCTTCCAGAAGTCCCTCATCGTTGCGAGCTTGAAGAATACATGGGCTCTCGACCAGTTCTCCTGGAACTTGTCCACTGGCTTTGTAACGGCAAACGGGTTGACGCAACCCTCTGCCTCTGGATACTTGGGGTAGCTGACCACGTAGGCGCCGTATGCTCCAACAAGGAGCAACACCACAAATATGGCCAGCAGTGCACGCCTCCGCATCGACCTCCCCAACGGGTTCTTGCATTAATTTTCTTACACTCATCATATATAACACTTTTGCTCAAAAGAAGTTCAAAAAGATACAGTTAGATTTAGTTTACTATATATAACAATAATCTCTGTGATAATCCTTTCGACCCCCATCGAAATGTTCAAAAGACTTTTATAGTTCCTGAACCCAGACACTGGTGGACAACTGCAGGCGGTGATGGCTATGGAGAAACTGGAGAAAGCCCTCCGCTGGGCGGAGGAGAACCTGAGAGCAGACTACGTGGAACTACGCTATGAGGACCTTAGAAAGACGGCACTTTCCCTCAAGGACGGCGTTTTTACCAGCTTTACCGGGAAGCTGAACAGGGGCGTTGCAATAAGGGTTTTGGCCGATGGAGCATGGGGGTTTGCCTCGACCAGCGACCTCTCGAACCTTGAGAGAAAAATCGAGGAGGCTTACAAGCTGGCTAAAGCGGCCGCCGAGACCAAGAGGGAGAAGATAGAGCTGGCCGAGATAAAGCCGGTCGAGGACTTCGTGAAGAGCAAAATGAAGGTCAAGCCGAAAGAGGTTGACATAGAGGAGAAGGTCGCGCACCTCAGGGAGCTGGAGAAGCTTTTGAAGGAGGACGAGGCCGTTAAGAGCGTCCAGGTTCGCTACGAGGACGGCGGCGGGCAGAAAATCCTCCTCACCAGCGAGGGAACGCGCATAGAGTGGGACTACAACTACCTCTACCAGGGAACCTACGTCACCGGAAAGGCCGACGGAAAGCTGGCCATGGCCAGGGACAGCATAGGCGCCGTGGACTACGGCTGGGAGCTCATGACGGAGCACGAGCCAAACGAGAAGGTCACCGAGAGACTGCTGAGGAAGATGCACAGCCAGCTTAAGGGCGTCGCCCCGAAGCGCGGCGAGTTCCCCATCGTTGCGGGCCCAATCGTCGTTGGAATCATCGCCCACGAAGCTTTAGGCCACCTCGCGGAGGCAGACCTCACGATAAACTCGCCCTTCAAGGACCTCATCGGCAAGCAGATTGCTCCCGAGTACGTCACAATGAGCGAGCGCTACGTTGAGGGCGGCTTTGGAAACGACAAGTACGACGACGAGGGCGTTCCGGTGAGGGACATACGCATCATCGAGAACGGAATCCTGAAGGAGATAATGCTCAACCGCGAGTACGCGGCGAAGTGGGGAATGGAGCCGAACGGCCACGCGAGGGCCGAGAGCTACCGCTACCCGCCTATAATCAGGATGAGGAACACGATTTTTGAGCCGGGCGATTACTCCTTCGAGGAGCTCATCGAGGACATCAAGTTCGGCTACTACGTCGTCGACTTCCGCGGCGGCCAGGCCCAGCTCAACAGCGCCTTCCAGGTCGGCGTCCAGGAGGGCTACGTCATCAGGAACGGTGAAATCGCCGAGTCGATAAGGGACACCTCGATTACCGGAGTTGCCATCGAGGCGCTGAAGAAGATAAGCGCGGTCGGCAAGGACTTCGGCCTTGAGGTCGGCTTCTGCGGAAAGGGACAGACGGCCTTCGTCAGCTCGGGCGGTCCGCACATGCGCTTTGACGGAGGAATCCTCATCGGGTGAGGTGGTGAAGATGGAGGAACTCATAAGGTACGGCGAGAAGTTTTTCGACGAGCTTGAGATTGCCGTTTACCGCTCCAAGGACGTTAGTGCAAGCGTCGAGCTCAACGAGATTTCGATGGCCTCCACGAGAAGCGGCGCGGTCACGATACTCCGCGGAATAAAGGACAAGCGCCTCGGACTGGCCATAATAGACAGCGACGAGCCTGCTAGGATAAGGGAGGCAATAGAACAGGCGGCGAAGATGGCAAAGCTGAACAGCAGGGACGAGAAGTGGGTCTCCCTGCCCGAGCCGGGCAAATACAGGGAGAAGCCGAAGCCCAACTACGAGCTGAAGGATGCCTCCCCTGATCAGCTCGTTGAGATGCTCGTCCGCGGCATAAAGCTCGCCCGTGAGAAGGACGAGAACGTCATCGTGGCGGGCGGAGAGGGCGGCGTTTCGTGGGAGGAGCGCCACATCGTCAACTCCCACGGAATAGACGTATTCCAGGAAGGCGGTGCGGCCTTCTTCTTCCTTGAACTGGTGGGAAGAAAGGAGGGCACCGTTACCCCCGGAATCTTCGACTTCGATGCCAGGAGGGACCTCAACCTGGACGTTGACGGGGTCGTCGAGAGGGCGGTTCAGAAAGTTAAATGGGCGTACAGCGTCAAGGCAAGCAAAAACGAGGAGGTTCCGATAATACTCGGCCCCTGGGCGATAGCGGGACTCTTCAGCTATGCCCTCTTCCCGGCCTTCAGCGGCGAGCGCCTGGTTAAGGAGACGACGCCCCTTGCAGAAAAGGTCGGGGAGAAGATAGCCAGCGACGTGCTCACGATATACGACGACCCGTTCCACGAGCTGGCCATCGAGCCTGTCATAGCTGACGGAGAGGGGGTTCCGACGAGGAAGAACGTCCTCATCGAGAACGGAACCTTCAAGGGCTTCGTCTGGGACAACTACTGGGCGAAGGTTCACGGCACCGAGAGTACAGGAAACGGCAAGCGCGACCTGAACAGCGGAGGAATAAACATCGGGTTCCACAGCATGGTTATCGAGAACGGAAAGCGCTCTCTGGAGGATATGATATCCGAAATCGAGCACGGCTACTTCGTGGACGGCTTCCAGGGTGCACACTCAAGCAACCCGGACAACGGAAACTTCGCGGTAACTGCGAACCCGGCGTTCCTCATCGAGGACGGAGAAGTCGTCGGTTCCAGCGTCTTCCTCATTGCGGGCAACGTCTACGAACTGCTGAAGGGGGCGAGTGAAGTTTCGAAGGAGCAGACGGTAATGCCCTTCATGACGACCATCATAACGCCCTTCGTGAAGTTTGAGAACGTGAAGATAGCGGGGAAGTGACCCTTCCACCTTTTCTTTACCGTTAGTTATTTATTTTCTAAAGGACAACACACTTGTGGTGATGGCCGTGAGGCTGAGTACCGGATTCGTTCGTGCCTCTGGCTATGCCCACAAGGTGAGGCGCGTTCTCTTCGCACTGACGCGGAAGAAAGTCGATCCAAGGGAGGTCGTCAGGGCGGCAGGGGAGCTGAACCAGAGAATCTTTGAGAGGCTCCAGGAGCTTGGCGTTGAGAAGAGCGACGTTATCAGGATAACGGTGCCGTTCAGGATTGAAGGGGGGTCCATCAGATGGGACTACGAGGCACTGAACATCGAGGTTTACAGGAAGGACGAGGAAAAGAGGCTCGCGAAGGCGATGGAGGAAGTTGAGGAGCGCGAGAGAGAACTTGAGGAGAAGATTAAGGCCATTGAGGAAGTGGCGCTCAGCCTGAAGAGGCTCAGCGACGAGCTAATCGAGAAAATTGAGGAGCTCAAGCAGGAGCACACGTCGCTGAAGCTCAGGGCGGAGGAGTGAGGGAGTCGAGGAAAATATTGACGTAGGCGACTACATGGGATGCGAGGTAGCTCTTCCTCCCGACGCTTATTTTTTGTGCTATCCCCCCTAGGAACGCCTCGTCTTCCTTTCCCAGTCCCTCGTGATCACCGAGAACGAAGGCAACGTTCAGGGGAAAGCTCTCGTCGGCGATCGGTCTTCCTTCCTCGTGGAGGTAGTAGAGGGCGGAGCCCTTGAGGGTTCTTCTAACGATGTCCTCGAAGGTCATGTTGCTCACGTAGATGCCGGGCAGGACTTCGATCTCTCTGCTTGGTTCCCGTAGGCCTTTGGCGGCCTTAAGCGCGCGGATTATCAGCTTGGCGGTGCTGAGCTCATCGGGGTTGAGCGTCTTCGGCCTCATCTCCTGACCCTCAAACCTTATCGCCTTCGGTGGGTTTGGCGGGCCGTAGAGGCTCAGCCACACCCTGACGTTTTTTCTGAAGCCGTGCGACAGGAGGAAGGCGGAGTTGAGAACCCTGCACAGAAGGTCTATTCTACCGCTCGTGCCGGGTAGGTCTTTGAGCTTGAAATCAGGGGCGGTGTGGGCTTTGCTGGCCTTGATTATGAATGTCCTCACTCTGATCACCCGAAGATAAAAAGGCATCAGACGGTGAATATCCTTATGGTGTTCGTGCCGACCGTTTTCCCTATCGGCGTTCCCTTGGTCAGAAGGACCGTATCGTTCTGCCTGACCAATCCCAGTCCCCGTATGAGGCGCAGTATCTCCTCCTCGCTGGTCTCGCTGACGACGAACGGGTAGACACCGTACGAAAACATCAGCTTTCTCGCGACGCGTCCGTCGGTGGCGAAGGCCAGAACCCACTGCTTGGGCTTGAAGCGCGATATGAGCCTTGCCGTTTCTCCCGTTCTGGTGGGGGTGAGTATGTACTTGATGTCCATTGAGTTCAGCGCCTCTATAATGCTCCGGGCTATCGTGTCCTTTATCGTGCCCTTCTTCGGGCCCTTCTCGCTCCAGCGGGTCATCTTCCACTCGATTATGCGAGCGGACCACTGGGAATCCCTGTAGGCCTCTATTGTCTTGGCTATCCGTGCCATCATCCTGACCGCATCGACGGGGTACTTGCCGACCGCCGTTTCCTCGGAGAGCATAACCGCGTCGGTGCCGTCTAAAATCGCGTTCGCCACGTCCGTGACCTCCGCCCTGGTGGGCAGCTTCTCTTCGGTCATGCTCTCCAGCATCTGTGTAGCGGTTATCACGGGCTTTCCGGCAACGTTGGCCTTGTGTATGAGCTTCTTCTGAAGGACGGGAAGCTTCTCGATGGGCATTTCAACACCGAGGTCGCCCCTGGCTATCATGATGCCGTCGGCGGCACAGAGTATGTCGTCGAAGTTCTTCACGGCGTCCGGCCTCTCTATCTTCGCGATTATGAAGAGACTCCCGTTCCTCTCCTCCACGAATCTCCTGACCTTGAGAACGTCGTAGGCCGAACCCACGAAGCTTATGCCGACGGCGTCAATGCCGTGTTCAATCGCGAATTCGATGAACCTCAAATCCCTGTCCGTTACTGCATCTATGGCCATTCTTGCCTTCGGCACGTTGATGCCCTTGTGCGAGAACAGCGTTCCGCCGACGAGAACCTTGCAGACGACGTCCTGACCGCGAACCTCCTCAACGCGCAGCGCTATGAAGCCATCGCTCAGGTAGATGATGTCCCCCTTCGACACCATTTTGGGGAACTCCTTGAACTCCACGGGTATCTCACCTTCTGTCCCAACGATGTCCCTCGTTGTCAGAACGACGGTCTGCCACCGTCTCAGTGTTACGGAACCGTTGAGAATCTCCCCCACGCGGATTTTTACTCCCGGGAGATCCCCGAGAATTGCCACCGGGCGGTTGAGCCTCTCCGAAACTTCCCTCACCATAGCAACCGTCCTTGCATGCTGCTCAAGGTCGCCGTGGGCGAAGTTTATCCTCGCGACGCTCAGTCCCGCTTTCACCATGGCCTCAAAGGTCGTTCTCTTCATTGAGGCGGGGCCTATGGTGGCCACTATCTTGGTTTTATGGGATGGGAGCCTCATGTTCTCACCTAATGGAACAATTCGACTCAATCCCTAAATAACTTGCCCTCGGAAAGATTTATGAATTAGGATGCCCTAACTGGAGGGGTGGTAGAATGAACCCGCTGGAGGTTAGGGTTTTCGATGAGGATGGAAGGGATGTCTCACTCCGCGAAGTTCTGGGTGGCAGATGGACGGTTCTCTACGTCTATCCAAAGGACAACACGCCTGGCTGCACGGCCGAGGCGAGGGAATTCACGGAACTGCTCGGGGAGTTCGAAAAGCTTGGCTTTCAGGTTGTGGGCGTCTCAAAGGACTCCGTGAAAAGCCACATTCGATTCAAGGAGAAGCACGGGCTGGGAGTAAGGCTTCTCAGCGACCCCGGGGCGGAGCTGATAAAGGCCCTCGGTGCATGGGGCAGGAAAAAGCGCTACGGGAAAGAGTACGAGGGTGTGATAAGGAGCACGTTCATATTCAACCCGAACGGAGAAATCGTGTGGGAAAAGCACAACGTCCGGGCAAAGGGCCACGCGGGGAAGGTTCTTGAGGAAGCGAGAAAGCTTATGGGTGGTTCATAGAACAGGACTCTCGGGCTGAAAATTAAAAAATGAAGGAGCTGGGGCTCACTTCATGAGAACGAATCCCACTATGCTGCCGTCGTGGGCCAGGAAAACCTTAACACCGTTAAGGGTTTCGTAGGCGGCGTAAACGTCCAGCTCATCGAGGTTGTAGTCGCCGACGACCTTCCCAACGTAGTCGCCATCGTAGATGAGTTTCTGGACGGTTATGCCGCGGTTGTTCGTGAACTCCTCAACCGAGACCTGGACAAGGTAGTCGGTTACCTCCGCGGGGTCAACGCTGACCTTGGTTAGGTTGGCCGACTTCACACCGAGCCCCATGTAGGGAGTGCCCTCTCCGGCCATCATGCCGCCGTTTCCGTGCCCCATGCCCCTGGCGTAGGCCATGGGGGTAGCGCTTCTCTCAACTTCCGGGTTTGGTCCCGGAGTGCCCTGGTAGGCCGCAACGGCTCCAAACACGAGCCCGAACACGGCCAAAGCCATGAATCCAGCCAGCAACTTCTTCATGTTATATCACCTCTCCACATGTAACTGCAATATTGCATATGTGCAATTCTTTATAAATTTTGCGGTTCCGGAAACGATAAATCCCCAGCATTGAGATGACATCAGGAGACTGCAGATAACGACCGCAATACCGCCAGAAGGGCAGATATACTAAAAATCTTGGTAGGGATTAGCCCACCAGGGCGTTTTTAAAGGCGAATTCCTCAACCATCTCCGCGGCTTTTCGCATTTCCTCGTTGTTAAGCCTCCTGCTGATCTCCGGATGCTCACCCGCCCTGTATTCCGGCCGGTACTGGAACATCACGTTGAGGCGCACGTCGCGTCCGAGGTTCTTGGATATCCATTCGAGCACAGGCCTCGTGCAGCATTCGATGTGTCCCGGAACCAC
The DNA here is from genome assembly GCF_012027615.1 of Thermococcus sp. 21S7. NCBI lineage: Archaea > Methanobacteriati > Methanobacteriota > Thermococci > Thermococcales > Thermococcaceae > Thermococcus > Thermococcus sp. 21S7. The sequence goes on along the minus strand of NZ_SNUT01000010.1, from coordinate 1,530 downwards.
GAGGTGCCTTATGATGAACTCCGCTCCAAGGTGCCTCCTAGCGAGGAGGAAATTCCTCGTCACGACCTTCCAGTACCTCAGGACTCTCGAATACTTCCCTGCGCAGACGTCGTTTCCCCACTTAAAATCGGCGAGATAAACGTCAACCACGCCATCGGGGAGCCTCATGGCTTCTTCGCTCATGTACATGTTAGAGTTCCAGACGACAGGAATCGGGACGGTCACGTACCTCAGGTTTCCAGAATGAAAGTCAGGTTGGGCGTCGGCTCGCCGCCGACGAAGTTAACGTTCCTGGCGCCCCGTTTGAACGCATCCTCAATTTTCAGTGCCATGAACTCAGGAACGTGCTCTACCCATCGCTCAATCCCTGAGGTTGAGGTCGGACCATTCAACGGCCCTTTTGAGGCTGATGAAGCAGGAATCGCAGTAGCCGAGCATCCGGGAGTCCCACTCCTCCATGCTCGATGGCGAGTTCATGACGCAGTTGCCGGTACAGTGGTCGAGGCCGAAGCTGTGGCCGACCTCGTGGAGAACCCCTTTAAGGAGGCGGTTCTTGAAGAGTTCAAGCCTGGCCCTCAGAATCTCCTTATCCGCACTCTCCCCGGGTTTCTTAAGGAGCTCTGAGAGCTCTGGGGGTTCGAAGGGCTTCATTGAGAGCACCATGATTCTGAGGCCGAGCCGGGTTTCGTGTATCCCCAGGAACTTCTCGAAGAAATCGAAGTAGGGATTGCGGGAGACGAGGGGAAATGTTGTCAGGGCGAATATCTTGTTCATCTTGATGTCGGGCCTCTCCCCTATCTCGTTGAGCAGCTTGGCGTGGAGGACGTCGACCAGCGCTTCGAGGGGGTAAACCCGGACCTTACCTTCAGGGGTGTTCAGGCTTATCAGGTATCCCGGCTCAAGCTTGAGCTTCCCGATGTACAGAAACCGCAGGGGGATATCGCTCTCCTCGAAGAAATGATTGGCTTCATCAAATACGTTGAACACGACCTCCCTTATAATCTCCTCCTTCACAAAGTTCCCGACGTATGTGAAGGCTATGAATTCCATGATTTCATCACAAATGAAAGGCCGTTTCATGCTTATTAAATTTTTAGGTTATTAGCTGACCTCTTCCTGCCCTGAAGGGGATTTAGCCTCTACCCAGAGGGCGGGAAGGTTTGAGGAGTCTCATTAAATCCCGCCAAAAGCGAGTCTTCAACCCCTCTGGCCCGGTCTCAGGCCAATTACATTTTTCTTTTGAAAGCCTCGCCCCTCACGGCGGGGAGGAGGTCAGAGGGTCGTAAGTGATTTCTAACCTTCCCTGCTTGCCTTTAAAGTGTATTCTTCCCTTGAACTGGATTTCGAGACGTTTGAACTTACCGAGGCCTTTTAGAATTAGTTTGTTGCCGTCAATCTTGTATTGGTTGTTTTGGAGGACGATTAAGGGTTTTCTCCCCCGTCTTCTTTCAGGTAGTTTGGGGCTGTTCTTTAGTCGGTAACTTTCGTAACTTTTGTTGGTTTTTGTTAGCACAAGGTTTAAATATTCCT
>NZ_SNUT01000009.1 GCF_012027615.1 Thermococcus sp. 21S7 | reverse complement strand
CAAGTACCACCGTGTGATTTCTACTTCCCTTCGGGACCTTTCGCGCGATTCTGGCGTAGAGTGCCAGATGATACTCGAAGTCTTCCACAACGTCAATCTTCCCCAGAACGTTGCCAACGTCCACCAGTCCCCGTATCTTTATCACGGGCACTGAGTCCATCTTCATATCCCATCCGCTGAACCGCAGATTTTGAACGAACCCGTGGAGCGTGTCCCCGATGTCAACTATCAGCGGGAAAATGCCCATACTCCCCCAGCCGTCCAGGATTCTTTTGAAGACCCGTTCAGGATGATCAGTGGAATGATACTCCAAGAGGACTATACCGTCCCTTCTCGAAAGCAGTTTTTCCACGGCGTCCCCCATGGTTATCCCCAGGTTCTGTTTTTGATGTTCACCTAAATATATCTTTGCCATCTGGGTTAAAAAGATGTAACCTGCCATGGAGGGAGCTTTGGAAGGAAAAATGGATGTTTAGAGGGCATCTATCTTGGCTTTCCAGTTGTCCGGCTTCCTGAAGTCCTTCTCCGTGAAAATGCCCTCCTTCTTTAGTACCCCCCTAGCCGCCAGGATGCCCGTGGCCGCGGCGTTTACGATGTCCCTGCTCAGTCCAGCCCCGTCACCGGCCGCGAAGATGTTCTCAATGCTCGTTTCGAGGTTCTCGTTCACCTCGACCTTCATGGCGTAGTACTTGATTTCCGGAGCGTAGAGCAGTGTGTGGTCGCTCGCAACGCCTGGAAGAACGCGGTCGAGCTTCTCAAGCCCCTCCAGGATGTTGGTGACGACGCGGTGGGGTAAGGCCATCGCGATGTCCCCCGGCGTAACGTGCTTCAGCGTCGGTTCAACGTCGCTCCTCCGTATCCTCTGCCAGGTGCTCCTCCTTCCGCGCCTCAGGTCGCCGAGCCTCTGCAGTATGGGCTTTCCGCCGCCTATCGTCGTTGCCAGCTGGGCTATGCTCCTGCCGTAGGCGGTGGTGTCCTCAACCGGCTCGGTCAGCTCTATCCTCGTGAGGAATGCAAAGTTCGTGTTGTTGCTCTTCTTCTCGTGCATGGAGTGACCGTTAACGCCAACGTAGCCGTCGTAGCGCTCCTCGACGACGAAGCCGTTGGGGTTCGTACAGAATGTCCTCACGAAATCGTCGTAGGTGTTCGTGTATATGTGGAACTTGGGGTCGTGGTTTATGCTCGTTATCGGCTCCATGATTATGGCAGGCACCTCGACGCGTACCCCAACGTCGATCGGCCCGTGCCTGGCCTTGAGACCTATCCTCTGGGCGACCTCGTGGAACCAGTCAGCCCCGCCGCGGCCGGGTGAAACTATCGTGTACCTGGTTTTTATCTCGAAAACGTCCTTTCCGCGCTTTACCCTCACCCAGCCCTTTCCGAACTCCAGGGCCTTGGTCCAGAGGAGGAACTCCACGCCCCGGCTTTCGAGGTGCTTTTTTATGTCCGCTATGACTTCGGGCGTCCTGTCGGAGCCGATGTGGCGCTGGATTATGGGTATGAACTTAACGCCTGCCTGGGCCGCTTTCTGCTCCCAGTACCTGACTTCCTCTGGGTTGCCCTTGAAGAGGTTTCTCGGTGCTTTGTGGTTCAGGAATATCTGGTCCACTTCCCACACTAGCTGCCACGCGTAGTTTTCGTCTCCGGTAAGCTCGCTCAGGTCGCCGCCTATGTCCGGACGGAGGTTTATCGTGCCGTCACTGAGGCCGCCGGCACCACCCACGCCGCTCATGATGTGGCAGGGCTGGCAGCCGATGCAGTAGCCCAGATCGTACATCGGACAGATTCTCTGCTCGATGTCTCCACCCTCGTCAACTATCAAAACCTTAAAATCGCTCTTTTCCGCCAGCTCGTAGGCCGCAAAAAGGCCGGCCGGGCCGGCACCTATTATGACGACGTCGTAGGTTTTTCCAGAAACCATATTTCCCTTGTCGGGGTTTATGGCCAATGCTTTAAAAACTTTTTGGCAAGTTTTTGGTTAATCCAGTTTATTTGTGCCCATGTATTTAACATGAATCTGGTTATAATTTTCCCGAAACCTTTAAACAGAATTGGGTAATAGAATCCTTAGTGGGAGCATGATGAGCGAAAAATCGAAGAGTGCGAAGGCCAAGAAGATAAAGATAATCCACAGCAAACGTAGAATGCTCCAGCTCAAGCGCAAGGGGGAGATGAGCCACAACATCCGCTACATCTCCAAGGTTCCGGTTAGGATAGTCATGGACAGGGACTTCCTCACCCTTCACCCCGAGGACTCGATATCGAAGCTGGTGGAGAACCTCAGGGATGAAGAGAGCTCCGCCGTCGTCGTTGACGAGGAAGGCCGGCTCATGGGGTTTATCACAATGAAGGACCTTCTCCACTTCTTCGAACCGCCTAGGAGGTACTCGATCGTCGGAATAGGTCTCCTCAAGAAGTACTCGATAAGCCATGCCTCGCGCATTAGGGACATAATGGTCCGCAAGCCCATAACCATTCACGTTGAAGACGACCTCGGACGGGCGATAAAGATAATGATTGAGACTGGAAAGCACCACCTCCCCGTCATTGACGAGAACGGCCACGTTCACGGTGTGCTGGAGGTTAAGGACATCATGCGTCTCATCCGCATAGTCTCCAGTTGACCGGTAAAACTAGTCAGGGATGATAATCATGGACGTTTTCCTGGAGCTGGCCCTGATACTCATAGTTGCGAAGCTGTTCGGCTACCTCACCCTGCGGCTGGGCTTCCCTGCCGCACTCGGCCAGCTCATCGGCGGGATTCTCATAGGGCCTTCACTGCTGGACGTCGTGGCCTACGATGAGGGAGTGAAGCTCGTTGCCGAGCTTGGAGTCGTCATGCTGCTCTTTCTGGCGGGCCTGGAGACAGATATTGAGGAATTCAAGAACGTTGGAGTCTCGGCGTTCATAGTGGCAGTTCTCGGTGTCATGATACCCTTCGTTCTCGGCTACGTTGGCGCTTTAGCCTGGGGATATTCCGACATTCAGGCGCTGTTCCTCGGCGGAATCCTCACCGCCACGAGCGTCGGCCTCACCACGAGCATACTAATGGAGATGAAAAAGCTGAGGAGCCGCGTGGGAACGACGATTCTCGCCGCCGCTGTCGTTGACGACGTCCTCGGTATCATAATCCTGACCGTCCTCGTCGCCATGAACACCAAGGGGAGCGTCTATCCGATCGACGTCCTCATAATCCTCGGCGAGGTCACGCTGTTCTTCCTCCTCGGCCTCATCCTCGGCAGCCCCGCGATAAAGGAAGCCCTTCGCGCGTCGGAGAGGATAAACCTGCCCGAGACCATAACGGCCTTCGCGATAGCCATAATGCTCATCTTCGCCTACATCGCCGAGCAGTTTCAGCTGGCGGGCATAACCGGCGCCTACCTGGCGGGCCTCCTAATAGCCGGAAGCGCCGAGGCGAGGGAGGTTACGGGCAAGACCCTGACCATCGGTTACTCCCTCTTCATACCCGTTTTCCTCGTCAGCATAGGCGTCGAGACCGACGTCCACGTTCTGGCCCACATCGGAGCTTTTGCAGGGCTCTACGCGGTTCTGGCGATAGCGGGGAAGATAGTGGGCTGCGGCATCGGCGGGCTGCTGACCAGGTTCAAGGGCAGGGAGGCCCTGCAGATTGGAATGGGAATGGTTCCGAGGATGGAGGTCGCGCTCATCATGGCCAACATCGGGCTGAGGGAGGGCGTCTTCGACAGGGGAACGTTTTCGATACCGGTCAGCATGGTAATAATAACAACGCTTGTAACGCCCTTCCTCCTCAAATGGGCGTTTTCGAGGGAGTGATATGGAGATACTCCTCCTGATGGCCCTTATGCTTGCAACGGCGAAACTCCTGGGATACGTATTCGAACGCATCGGTCAGCCCGTGGTTCTCGGCCAGATATTCGGGGGGCTCCTCATGGGGATATTCTTCGATACCAACCCGGTTATCGGGCAGTTCGCCAACCTCGGTGTTCTGCTCCTTCTCTTCATAGCGGGCCTGGAGAGCGAGCTGGAGGAGTTCAAGCGGGTCGGCCGTCAGAGCGTGGTCGTTGCCGGCGTTGGGGTTCTGATGGCCTTTATCCTCGGTTTCTCCGTCGCCTACTTCTTTGTCCCCTTTCACGAGGCCGTCCTCTACGGCGCCATGATGACGCCGACGAGCGTCAGCATAACGGTGAAGGTGCTCATGGAGCTGAGGAGGCTCAACACCCGAGAGGGGACGACGATTCTCGCCGCGGCGGTCGTAGATGACATCCTGGGAATCCTCATCCTGACAGTGGCGATCTCGATGATAAAGGGCGGGGAGGTCAACTACGCGAGCCTCGCGGAGGTTCTCCTCTCCGTCTCGGTTCTGCTCTTCTTCTTCCTCTACTTCGGGCCCGGCCTCGCCGAGGGGGCCTTCAGGGCAATCTCCCGCATAGACCTCCCGGAGGCGGAGACGGCTTTCGCCCTCGTCTTTCTGATTGCCTTCGCCTACCTCGCCGAGCACCTGAACCTCGCCTCGATCCTCGGAGCCTACCTGACCGGTCTCGCCCTTGGCCAGAGCACCAAAAAGAAGGGGATAATGGACCACATGAACGTCATCGGCTACTCCCTCTTCATACCGCTGTTCTTCGTCGAGGTTGGGATGAGAATCGAGCTGGACTACATCCTCCACGCCGGCCTCTTCGCGGTTCTCTACACGGTGGCGGCGATAGCGAGCAAAATCCTAGGATGCGGCGCCGGCGCCAGGATGGCCGGCTTCGGCTGGGACTCCTCCCTCAGGATAGGCGTCGGTATGATACCAAGACTGGGTGTGGAGCTCGCCATGCTCGCCGTCGCGATGGCCAGCGGAATAATCGGGCCGGACGCGCTCACCGTGGCCATTCTCATGGTCTTCGCCACGACCGTGGTAACGCCGCCGCTCCTCAAGTGGCTCTACTCCAGATGAGATGCACACTTCCGGGCATACCTTTATAAAACCCTCACCGCAGGGGCGAATATGAGCGAGGTACTCTCGATACTCAGTTCGGCGCTGTTCATGCTCATCATGATAGACCCCAGCGACAAGATACTCCTGGTCAGCCTGCTCCGCGAGGACTTCCACATAGAGGACATCAGAACGCTCATCGTGAGGGCGAACCTCATAGGCTTCCTCCTGCTCTTCCTGTTTGCGGTTTCGGGCCAGATAATCCTCCAGGAGGTATTCCACATAGACATCAACGCCCTCCGCGTTGCCGGCGGCTTCGTGCTCTTTAAGATAGGTCTCGAAGCCCTTGAGAGCGGTGGAATGCTGACCCTAAAGAGGGAGAAGAACATACTCGCGCTGGCCGCGGTCCCGGTGGCGACGCCGCTGATAGCGGGACCAGCTGCCATAACCACCGCGATAACCCTGACCGCCGAGAAGGGCCTCTACCACGCCACAGCCGCGATATTCCTCGCCATACTGCTGACGGCCCTCGTGATGTTCGTCACGCTGTACGTCATCAAGAACGTGAGCAAGACCACCCTCGGTGTATTCATCAGGATAATAGGTATGTTCACGATGGCGATTGGAGCGCAGATGATGGTGCAGGGAGTGATCGGCATCTACCTCCTCATGACCTCCACAGGATGAGCGACGAATTTCTCTGGGCTAAACTTTTAACCTCTTCCGCTTTTCCCAGGGAAAGGAGGGTTGAGAATGAAGGTCAGACTTGAGAAGGTTAAGGGAACGCGAGACCTGCTCCCGGAGGAGATGGCCAGGAGGAGATGGGTTTTCGAGAGAATCCGCGGGGTTTTCGAGCGCTATAACTTTCATGAGGTTCTCACACCCACCTTCGAGTACACGGCCCTCTTCCAGCTGAGGAGCGGTGAGGAGGTCGTCGAGCAGCTCTACGCCTTCGACGACAAGGGGGGCAGGAACATCTCTCTCCGTCCGGACATGACGTCGAGCGTTGCAAGGCTCTACGTCAACTCCTTCCAGAACGCGGCAAAGCCGATAAAGTGGTACTACATCGCGAACATGTTCCGCTATGAGGAGCCCCAGAGCGGCAGGTATAGAGAATTCTGGCAGGCCGGGGTGGAGCTCCTCGGAAGCGATAAGGTGGAGGCCGATGCCGAGGTTATAGCCCTGTTCGTGGAGAGCTACCTTTCAACCGGCCTTGAGGACTTCACGGTCAACATAGGCGACCGCGTTCTGCTCGACGAGTTCGCCAAGATGCTCGGCGTCGAGGACGATATAGGTTTAATGAGGCTCATAGACAAGAAGGACAAGATGAGCCGCGAGGACTTCATAGCCGCTCTGGGCGATTTTGGACTCGATGAAAAGGGAATCGAGAAGGTTCTCTCGCTTATCGAGATCAGGGGAAAACCTGACGAGGTTCTTCCAAAGGCTGAGGAGCTCTTCACGAGCGAAAAAGCGAAGGCGGAAATCAAAAGGCTCTACGAGCTGGTTGACCTCCTCGACGCCTACGGTGTTAAGGAGAAACTCCTCATAGACCTCGGCATAGCGAGGGGCTTCGATTACTACACGAGCGTAGTCTTCGAGGCGGTGGCGCCCAACGACCTCGGCATAGGCTCAATAGGCGGCGGTGGAAGGTACGACAACCTCATTGAGGTCTTCGGCGGGAAGCCAACCCCGGCGACCGGCTTTGCCATAGGGATTGAGAGGCTGATTCCAATCCTTGAGTGGAAGGGCCTGGTTCCGGAGCCGAAGCTGAGGCCCGATGTTTACGTGATTCCGATTGGAAAGGAGCGGGAACTCAAAATGGCCGCCATAGAGATAACCTCCTCCCTAAGGAAGGCCGGAATCACGGCAGATTACGAGCTGACCGGAAGGAAGCTGAGGAAGGCCCTCGACTACGCGGGAAAACTCGGCGTTCCGTACGTCGTCCTCGTTGGGAAGAGAGACCTCGCGGAGGGCAGGGTAACGATAAGGGACATGGAGAGCGGCGAGCAGAGGGCGGTGGAGAAGAAAAAGGTCGTTGAGGTTCTCTCCGAGCTGTTGAGAGCCTGACATTTTTCTTTTCACAAGTCTCGCCCTTTAGGGCGGGGAGGAGGTCAGTACCTCTTCACCTCTACCCTGAACTTCCTCGCCTTCTTTTTCATCCTCCACTCCTCAACGCGGCGGACGAACGGGCATCGGGAGCGCCACTTCCGGTAGGCTTTTCTCAGGGATTCGAGCATTTTTGCACCCACCGGATTTTCGAACGGGACTTTAAATCCTTAGCGGATGCCCTCGAAGTATTCGATGAGTCTCTCCGCCAGCTCCCCCGAGGCCACCATAAGGCTGACCTCGTGGTTCCAGTAGAGGGCACTCTCGCTCCAGTTGTGGCTCCCGATGAAGACTAGCCTTCCGTCGATTACGACGACCTTAGCGTGGAGGGTCGTTCCGGGGGAGTCAAAGGAAACGTCGACGCCGTGAGAGCGCAGGTAGCCGTACGCTTCTCTGTTGCTCTCTACGCCGTCTTCCAGCAGTACGTGAACCTCAACACCCCTGTTCTTTGCGGCAACGAGTGCCCGTATGAGGTCGTTTGCCCAGTCGAAGCCGTCGTCCGGGTCGTAGAGCATTGAGAACATCATGACGTAGATGCTCTTCTCCGCGCCGTTTATGGCATCGATGACGTTCTTGTAGTACTCCTCGTCGGTCAGGAGTTTCACAGTTAGGTCTCCGGTCAGCGTCGTTTCCAGCTGCGCGTTGCAGCGGCTCAGGTTCGCCCGGAGCTCCCTCATCTCATCCTCCCTTTCCTTCAGCTCACCCTTCGTTCTCTCCAGCTCCGCCCGGCAGTTTTTGAGTGAAGTGGTGGAATTCCCCAGAACGGCGAGGTCAACGAGGCACCTCTCGTACCTTTTGGTGACGTTGCTTAACCCCTCCTCCGCCTCCCTGAGCGTCCGGTTGAGATACGTCAGGTGCTCCATGCACCTCGATAGATTCCCCGCCAGGTCAACGGTCGGCGAGGGAGTTTCGGTCACGGTTTCCGTGGCGGTTGTGGTCATAGTCACTGTGACCGTGGATGGAGGGGCGTTCGAACTCCCGATGCATCCCGAAGCCGCAACCATGATTGCGGCCAGCAGGGCAACCAGTACCTTCCACCGCATGGGATGAAGCTCAGCGGCTTTCTCTTAAAAACTTCTTCATCGACCGGTTCAAAAATATTGGAAGTTGGAGGGGAATCAGTGCCACGTAACGGTTCTGTGGGTGACCTTCCCGGCCAGAGCATCTTTGAGAGCCCGCTCCATTATTTCAAGGCCCCTCTCGGCGAGCTCTTCGGTTATCACGAGCGGCGGCGTTATCCTTATCACGTTTCCAAACATGCCGTAGCTGGGCAGAATGAGGCCGAGCTCGAAGGCGCGCCAGCACACCTTCCCGGTCAGCTCCGGGTCAGGCTTTCCGTCGGGTTTGACTATCTCCGCCCCTATCATCAGACCCTTTCCGCGGACGTCTCCGATTACCTCGTAATCTTCCTGCATCTCCCGCAGGCGTTTCTGAATGAACCCCCCGACGCGCAGGGCGTTTTGGAGGAGGTTCTCCTCCTCGATTATCCTCAGCGTAGCGTATGCTGCTGCTGAAATCACGGGGTTTGCGGCGGGGGTTAGGAGCGCGGAGCCGCTCGTCAGGCCTTTCATCAGCTCTCCCCTCCCGATAACCCCACTCAGCCCCATACCGCTGGCGACGCCCTTGCCGAAGGCCAGGAGATCAGGCTCAACGCCGAACCATTCGCTGGCGAACCACTTCCCGGTTCTTCCAATCCCCGTCTGCACCTCGTCCATCGCCAGGAGTATTCCGTGCTCGTCGAGGAGCCGCTTGAGTTCGATGAAGAAGTTCTCCGGCGGAACGACTATTCCCCCGTCGCCCTGGATGGGTTCAGCTATGAGAACGGCCGTCTCGTCGGGAGGGAGCACGTGGGCGAAGATGTAGCCCTCAAGGTAGTCGAGGAAGCGGTTTATCAGCTCGTCCGGCTCGTCGTAGCCGTTTATTCCCCAGACGTTTCTGTACGGGTTTGGATAGGGCACCCAGACAACGTTGGGAATCAGGGGGGACAGACCGCGCTTCTGGGAGCTCTGGAAGGCCGCTATTGAAGTGGCGCCGTAGGTCTGACCGTGGTAGGCGCCGATGAACGCTATCATCCACGGCCTTCTCGTGGCGAATCTCGCCACCTGCATGGTCAAATCCATCGCGTCGCTCCCGCTCATGCCGAAGAGCATCAGCGGTTCCTCCACGGGAGCCTTCTCCGCGAGTATCTCGGCGACCTCTATCGCGCGCTTGCTGTAGGTGTATCCAATCATCGAGTGCTGTATCTTCTCCACCTGCTCCTGAACCTCCCTCACGAGCTTCGGATGCGCGTAGCCGGTCGAGGCGGCCGCGGCTCCCGCTAAAAAGTCTATGAAGACGTTTCCGTCAACGTCCTCTATCAGCGCACCGTAGCCCCTTTCCGGAACCACGGGGAAGAGCTTGACCCCAAGGCCCGGCGAGATAACTTTTTCTTCCCTCTCAATGAGCTCCCTCGCCTTTGGTCCCGGGGGTTTGACCAGGATTTTCGGGTACTCAGAAGTCATTTTCATCGCCTCGAAGGGGTAAAAAGTTGAAAAAACGAGAGGTCACGGGTTGGCCGAGACGAACTCGTCCGTCTTCTTCTTGACGTACCATGAGAGGACGAGCAGGCCTATCAGGTTCGGTATCGCCATGAGTCCGTTCATCATGTCCGAGAAGTTCCAGACCGTTTCCAGCTTGGTCACCGAACCCACGTAGATGAAGACGACGAAGAGCAGGTTGTAGATTAGGTGCAGCTTCGGATAGAGCTTGGCGAACTTCTCGGGGTCCTGTTCGAGCCACTTGGCGAGGTACATGACGTTCTGCCTGCCGTAGAAGGACCAGGCGAGTATCGTCGAGTAGGCGAAGAGCACGATGCCTATGGCGACCATTATCTCGCCCGCGTGTCCGAAGGCAGCCGCGAAAGCCGCCTGGGTGAGCGGTGCACCGTTGAGGTCGGGGTTGAGGTAGGCCTCCGTGACGACTATCGAGACGCCGGTGAGGGTACAGATGATGAGGGTGTCTATGAACGGACCGAGCATCGCGACGTGGGCCTGCCTGGAGGGGTGGTCGGTCTTGGCCGCGGCGTGGGCGAGCGTTGCGGTACCGAGACCTGCCTCGTTGGAGAACAGACCCCTCTTGACACCCCAGAGGATGACCTGGCCGATCGCACCGCCTGCCACGGCCTTTCCTGTGAAGGCGTCGTTGATGATGAGTGCGATGGCACTTGGGAGCTTCCCTGCGAACTTTATCCAGACGCCTATGGCGAAGAGGAAGTATATTATTGCCATGAACGGCACGAGCATCTCCGCGACTTCACCGATCCTCTTGATACCGCCTATGACGACTACGAACGTCAGCACCGCCAGAACCAGACCCGTAACCCACATCGGGATGTCGAAGGCCGTTTTCAGGGCGTCGGCAACGGAGTTCGACTGCGTCATGTTGCCTATTCCGAAGGCCGCTATGGAGGCGAAGAGCGCAAAGAGTATCGCCAGCACCTTTCCGAGCGTTGGATATGCGTCATCTTTGAGCAGGAAGAGGCCGAGGATGCCGAAGAGTATCGCGACTATTATTGCCCCCACCTGGGTGGCGCCGGCCAGCTTGGTGGCGTCGTAGCCGACGAAGAGGGCAAAGAGCAGTGTGAAAATCGCCGCTATGTATTTACCCGTCTTTGGTATGTTTTCCATGGCAAAGCCCTTTTCGAGGAAGTTGAAGGTTCCTCCTATCATCGTTCCGTCGGGAAGGGTGTCCCTGAAGGCAACTCCAAGGAGTCCCTCCGAGTACCTCGTGGCCATTCCCACGAGTGCCGTTATCCACATCCAGAACAGGGCTCCGGGGCCACCGAAATGGATTGCCGTTGCAACACCGGCTATGTTTCCGATACCGACGGTTCCTGATATAGTTGCCATTAACGCCTGGAACGGGGTGATGTCACCCTCACCGGTCTTTTTCCTGCCCTCGAAGAGGGTGAACTTGATGGACCAGCCCAAGCGCCTGAACTGTATCACTTTCAGAAACGCTGTCAGGAGAATACCGGTGCCCAGCAGCAACACTATCATGGGTATGCCCCAGACTTCCCCATCGAGCCAGTTTATAAAGTCCACGATGGCGCTCATCTTTAACACCTCTAAACCTACACATGTGTACTGGTGGTCTTTTACCGCGTATACTGCACATGGCATTACTAGCCAGTACATTTATGTGCTTTATCCTTTTTAAAGTTTGACTTTGAGATTAATAAAAGAAAAGTGTTTCATTTTTGAAAAACCTTCGCGGGCAAAGGCTTATGAGCTTGAACGCGTTAATGGTTGGGGATGATGAGTCTGGAGCCCCCTGATTGGTGATGACGTTTCGCGGGGCTGACCGAGATGATACGAAAGCGCCTCTGCCGCGAGTACCTGGAGGAAATCGAGCGCCTTGAACGCTCCATACGGGAGCTGGAGGACGAAATAACGGAACTCCGCATGCAGCTGAACCTCAAGGTGGACGAGGCCAACCGTCTGGCGATAGAGAACGCAAGCCTTAGGCACAAAGTTGAGTTGATGGAAAAACGCGAGAAAAGACTCGTTGAGTTCCTTCGAAAGCTCAGGATTCCCTTCGTAATCATTGATGAGGATAGGTTCGAGGACGTTGAGCTCGACCTTGAACGGGATTCGAAGGAATAAGGGAAACTTTAATTAGTCCCGCTTCCGTTTCTACTTCAGTTTAAAGAGGTGAGGATTATGAGCATGGACATGACGACCAGAATGTTTAAGGAGGAAGGATGGATCAGAAAGCAGTGTCCCAAGTGCGGGAAGTTCTTCTGGACGCTCGACCCGGACAGGGAGACCTGCGGCGACCCGCCCTGTGACGAGTACGCCTTCATAGGAAAGCCCGGGATACCGAAGAAGTACACCCTTGAGGAGATGCGCGAGAAGTTCCTGAGCTTCTTCGAGAGACACGGCCACGGAAGGGTGAAGCGCTATCCAGTTCTGCCGCGCTGGAGGGACGACGTTCTCCTCGTTGGTGCAAGCATAATGGACTTCCAGCCCTGGGTCATCAGCGGTGAGGCCGATCCTCCCGCGAATCCGCTCACGATAAGCCAGCCCTCGATAAGGTTCACCGACATAGACAACGTTGGAATAACCGGCAGACACTTCACCATCTTCGAGATGATGGCCCACCACGCCTTCAACTACCCCGGCAAGCCGGTATACTGGATGGACGAGACGGTCGAGCTGGCATTCGAGTTTTTCACGAAAGACCTCGGAATGAAGGCCGAGGACATAACCTTCAAGGAGAACCCGTGGGCAGGCGGAGGAAACGCGGGCCCGGCCTTCGAGGTGCTCTACCGCGGTCTTGAGGTTGCAACCCTCGTCTTCATGCAGTACAAGAAGGCCCCGGAGAACGCCGATCCGAGCCAGGTCGTCGAGATAAAGGGCGACCGCTACGTGCCGATGGAGACGAGGGTAGTTGACACCGGCTACGGCCTTGAGAGACTCGTCTGGATGAGCCAGGGAACGCCAACGGCCTACGACGCAGTTCTCGGCTACGTCGTCGAGCCGCTGAAGAGGGCGGCCGGGATAGAGAAGATAGACGAGAGAATTCTCATGGAGAACTCCCGCCTCGCTGGAATGTTCGACATCGAGGACATGGGCGACCTCAAGGTTCTCCGCCAGGAGGTCGCGAGACGCGTTGGAATCAGCGTTGAGGAGCTTGAGAAGGCCGTGAGACCCTACGAGCTGGTCTACGCGATAGCCGACCACACGAAGGCACTGACGTTCATGCTGGCCGACGGCGTCATTCCGTCCAACGTCAAGGCAGGCTACCTTGCGAGGCTCCTGATAAGGAAGAGCATAAGGCACCTCCGCGAGCTCGGGCTGGAGATGCCGCTGAGCGAGGTAGTTGCGATGCACATCAAGGAGCTTTACAGGACTTTCCCGGAGTTCGGGGAGATGGAGGATGTAATCATCGATATAGTCAACGTCGAGGAGAAGCGCTACCGGGAGACCCTTAAGCGCGGAAGCGACCTCGTGAGGCGCGAGATTTCCAAGCTTAAAAAGTCCGGGGGGGACGAGATACCCCTGGAGAAGCTCATCCTGTTCTACGAGAGCCACGGCTTAACCCCTGAAATAGTCGCGGAAGTCGCCAGGGGCGAGGGGATTAAAGTTCACATTCCCGACAACTTCTACACCCTCGTCGCCAAGGACGCCGAGAAGACCGCGAAGGAAGAGGCCGCCAAATACGTCGTTGACTTTGAGCTCGTCAAGGAACTCCCGGACACGAGGACGCTCTACTACGAAGACCCGTTCATGAGGGAGTTCGATGCCGAGGTTCTCAAGGTCATAGACGGCTGGGTGGTGCTCAACCAGACCGCCTTCTACCCGGAGGGCGGAGGCCAGCCGTGCGACCTCGGTGAACTCGAAGTTGATGGGGAGAGGGTCGAGGTCAGGAACGTTCAGAAGATAGGGAAGGTCATCCTCCACAGGGTCGAGAGGCCTGAGCTATTCAGGCCCGGCGCGAAGGTTCACGGAAGGATCGACTGGAACAGGAGAATCCAGCACATGCGCCACCACACCGGAACCCACGTCCTCATGGGAGCGCTCGTTAGGGTTCTCGGAAAGCACGTCTGGCAGGCCGGTTCACAGCTCCACACCGACTGGGCCAGGCTCGACATAAGCCACTACAAGCGCATAAGTGAGGAGGAACTCAGGGAGATTGAGAGGCTCGCCAACAGGGCAGTCATGGAGAACAGGAAGGTGACCTGGGAGTGGCTTCCGAGAACCGAGGCCGAGATGAAGTACGGGTTCAGGCTGTACCAGGGTGGCGTCGTTCCAGGAAGGACGATTAGAGTCCTCAAGATAGAGGACTGGGACGTCCAGGCCTGCGGTGGAACGCACCTGCCGAACACCGGTTTGGTCGGCCCGATCAAGATTCTGAGAACCGAGCGCATACAGGACGGCGTTGAGCGTATAATCTTCGCCGCCGGAGAGGCCGCGGTTGACTGGATGCAGGAGACCGAGAGGCTCCTCAAGAGAACCGCCGAGACCTTCCGCGTTCCGGTCGAGAAGGTGCCGGAGACGGCTGGGAGGTTCTTCAACGAGTGGAAGGAGGCTAAGAAAGAGGTCGAGAAGCTGAGGAAAGAACTCGCCAAGCTCCTCGTCTACGAGCTTGAGAGCAAGGTCGAGAAGGTTGGCGACGTCGAGTTCATCGGTGCCGTGGTCGAGGGCGCGATGGACGACCTCCGCGAAGCTGCCAACCGGCTCAGGAAGGAGAGGAGGGTTATAGTCCTCGTCAGCAGGGAGGGCCACTTCGTCGTTGCCGTTGGCGACGGCCTCGACTTCAAAGCTGGAGAGCTGGCGAGAATAATAACCTCGGTCGCCGGCGGTGGCGGCGGCGGAAGGAAGGAGCTCGCCCAGGGCAGAATCAAGAACCCGCTGAAGGCAGAGGAGGCGGTAGAGGCGGTCAGGAGAAGGCTCGGCTGAGGGTTAGGTTTTTAAATTTTCCTTTCCTTCTAACTCCCAATGGGAACGAACGGCTGGCTGGTGAGGGTTCACCTGCGCAGGCTTGGAAAAGTCCTCATCGTCCTTTCCGCCATCTCGCTCGCCTACTCCAGGTTGTCTCCCTCAACGACGCCGGCGATGACCCTTGCGCTGTTTATTCTAATCGCGGCGTTTCCCCTCGCCGCTGTGACGTTCCGAAACGCGGTAATCGAGCTGAAAAACCCCGTTTCAAGACTGGACTATGCCATCTCAGTTCTAATCGCGTTTTCAATTGCCCTTTCCATTCCCCTCCTCTTCGCCCTCCCCTCCAGGAACTTCGGGAACGCCGTCCTCCTCGTTCTCTCCGCGGTCCCCGCGGCCCTGCTGTTCGCGGTACTGGGGATGGGGATAAAAGCTTCCCTCGTCCCTCCCCTCTTCTTTGTCCTAACGTCCGTTCACCTGATGGGTTCCGGGCGGTGGTTTCCCGCGCTCTGGAATCCGCTGGCGTCTTCATACTACGGGGTTGGCCCTTCCGCGCTGACGCTGGCTATCTACACTCTCGCATACCTCCACGCAGTCAAAAGGAAGGAATGGAGGTCCTGAGATGTGGCTGTTCGAGCTCAAACTCAAAGAATACACCCACGCGAAGACGCTCTACGGCGTGCTGCTGGTGTCGGTGCTCTACACGGTGACTTTCTTCAGCGACCCGGATAAGGTGCTCACCCCCGAGATGGTCATCGGCAACTACACATTCTTCATGGCCATCTTCGGCGGAATCCTGGTCGCTTTCCATGCCATGGACGTTCCAAGGAACCCGGTGGTTCTGGCAAAGCCCTCGCACAGGGTTTCCCTCCTACTCCAGCACTTTGGGGGGGTTGCTTTCCTCTCCGTTCTCTTCACGCTTCTCCCGCTCCCAGTGGGCTGGCACTACTATCCCCATGCGGGAACGCTCATCCAGTCCTCCCTGCTGACTGTCCTCTTCCTGCTGTCAGTTTCGGCGCTTTGCCTGATTCCGGGGATGTTTCTGCGCGATGAGCTCAGGGTTCCCCTCAGTTTGGGCGCTGTTTTCGCGCTTTTGGCGCTCGCCGTGCGCCTTGACAATCCGGGGCTGGTCGAAAAGCTCCTCCTTCCCCCTCTTCCTCTGGGGAAGGCGCTTTCTGCTGGAAGCGTAGCCGGAATCGATGTTCTCCTCTCCCTGCTCTCCATCTCGCTCTACCTGCTCCTGGCGGTGATGGTCTTCGAGAGGATAGACCTGAGGTGATGGGGTTGCCATTCCTGCGCCTTGAGATACTTCGTTTCCGTGGAAAGCTTGCGCTCCTGCCCGTCCTGGGGCTTGGAACGGCGCTGGCCTTTGGGGAGCTGTCCCCGGTGATTCCATACTTCCTGGTCGGTTTCCTGTTCTCAGCCGTGTTTCCCGGGGGCATGGAAAGCGTGCTCGGGCTCCTCCTGCCAAAACCCTTTAAGCGCTCCCGTCTCTTTCTCCGGCTCCTGCTTTTGGACGTTCTCACAGGCATCGTCATCGTAATCCCCTTCGTCATCATCAGCCGGTCATCAGCCCTCTACTCGCTTTTTGCCCTTCCATTCCTCCCGCTCGGATACCTGCTCGCTCTGGTTCTGAGGAACCCGAGGAAAACCCTCGCGGTCGGGGTAATCCTTTTCCTCCTGCTCACTTTCGTCCCCCCGGGAATCGTTCAGATGGAGGCCCAGGAGAACGCTCAGGAAGCACTCGGCATCCACAGCCTTGGGGACTACGAGGCCAAAAAAGCCGAGTACCACACGCTCGTCGAGAACCTTGAGCGGCGCTACACGACCTACGTCTTCTTCTCCCCCGGCGCCCAGCTTGAGCTCTTCGCGCGCGATCTGGAAGCGGATAACGGCGGGGACGCCCTTTTCAGGCTCTTCATCACCGCCGCCTTCTCCCTTGTCCTCACGTTGATGGCGCTGGCCATCTTCCTACGTGTTGAGCCTGGGGGACTTTTGAGGCCGTCCCCTCCGTCCCTCTACCTTTCCGCCCTCCCCTGGTGGTTCAGGAAGGAGCTGGCCAATCTCTGGGCCTCAAGGACGTTTTTGGCCCTCCTCCCCCTGATGCTCCTTCCAGTTGAGGGAACTCTCAAGGCCTTCGGCCTGCTCTTCCTCATGCCCCTGGCATCGCTTGAGGTGCTCTCCGAGAGCCCGCTCCTGATGCTGAGCAAGCCGGTGGGAAGGGACTACCTTCTCCTGCGGTTCCTTGTGGTCTCGGCAGTTTTTGCCATCTCGGTTCCTTTCGTGGGGGCCTCCTTTGGAGTGGCCCTCTTTTTAGCCTCGCTGGTCTTTCTCATCGGCCTGTTCACGAGAAGGGGGGCTTTGGTGGCTGTTCCCCTCCTCGCACTCCTCTTTGCCCCTGCCATTGGTTCCGTTATGGCCTCCCTAACGTTGACCGCCCTCTCGATGATTCCGCTTTCCGTGTCCCGGTTCAGGCTTTTGAGGATGGACCTCCGCGGTTGGGGCTGACATTTTTCTTTTTCCAAGCCTTACGTTTTTCTTTTGGAAGCCTCGTCGTTCGCGGCAGGGATGCAATAAACAACTCAACAGTCCTCAAGCAGTAAAGTACAGAATATTTAAACCCTGAAACCGGGGTTTGGTTGTGAATGAGGCTTTCACTTCTCAATCCTGCCCTCTCTGTGGCCAACGCCATCCTAATGCTCGTTTTGTTAGAGGTTTGTTTGAGTGCCACAGAGAGGGCGTTGTTATGAATGCAGACCTTGTTGGTGCTTTCAACATTTTGAGGAAGGTTGCGAAAACCATAACCCCTAGCCTTCCTGCTCTTGCGGGAGGTAGGGGTAATTGGCCGAAGGCCCGGCCAGAGGGGTTCGAAGAACCCGAATTTGAGAGGGTTCTTATGAAGACCCCTCAAACCTTCCCGCCCTGAAGGGCGAGGGTTCCAACGAGGAACCCCCTAACCCAGGGGCGGGGAGGAGGTCAGCCTTCAGGGCGGAGATTAGCTTTTATATCGGAATCATCCAACACATTCGGTGGTTCAAAATCAAAGTCAAAACCCTCACCAGGGAATTAGTCACTCTCGCAACGGATCTTGGCCTGGAGGCGGTTCCGGAGTATAGAACCGGTGATGGGACCAGGATAGATGTGGCCGTCCTGAAAGATGGAGAAAAACTCCTGGCCATCGAGCTTGAGAACTCCTACAAGTGGATACGGCAGAGAATAGTCTACAACATTGTTAAGGCGTCAAGGGCAGGGTTTCCGGAGCTATGGATTGTCTATCCTTTCCAAGCACCCTCACTGGGTTGGATAGAAGAATATGCCGAGGAATTGGACGTTTCTATTTCGATATTAAAACCGGAAGAATTGAAAAGAGCTTTAGCATGTTTTTAAGTCACTCTTTCTTCTTGTACCTCACTATTATCGTGTCCTCGGCGTGCCAGATGGGGGTCTTGTCCCCGCGTATCGTGATAACCGCTTCACCGTTTTCATAGATGAGCTTTCTCGTGAGCTCCTTGGGAAGCTGGAAGTGAACGTAAACTTCATCGGGTAGGCTGCCTTTTTCAACGGTTATCTTGAACTCGTCCTTTCCCCTGTAGACCTGATCCCCATAGCGCACCATGTAGCTCGTCCCTTCCGGGAACTCTATACTCAGCTCAAATGAGTTAACCTTGGGATTGATGTCCATCGAGAACAGTCCGAATCCGTCTTTGGTAATGTACGTTACGCTCTGGTTGTTTGTGTAGAACACCTCTTTGTACTCTATGCTCGCGGGTGGTATCTGGGCAGTGGTCAGGGCGTATGCAACAAGGGCTATTGTGATTGTGGCCATTATGAGCAGACCCTTGCTCATTCAGTATCCCCCTTTTCCGCCTTTGCTTTAATTTGGGCGCCAATCTTTATTAATCCTTTGTGTAGGTGTTTACATCTTTCTTTTGAAAGGCTCGCCCTTCAGGGAGGGGAGATGTCAGAGTCCCGTCGGCTCGTCTATAAAGAAAACATCCACCCCGAACTTTTCTTTTACGACAGTCATCAGGGCCCTAACCCCGAGAGTCTCGGTCTTGTAGTGGCCGGCAACGAGGACGCTCTGGGGCAGGTCGATGGCCGTCAGATAATCCGCGTGGGTGAATTCACCCGTTACGAGCAGGTCGATTCCCTTTCTGTGCGCCTCCTCAAGTGCGAAGGCCCCGGCCCCGCTCACGGCACCGACCGTTTTTATCTCCCTCGCCCCGAACTCGTAGGTCTTCACGGTCGTTCCAAGCTTCTCGGCTATTACCTGTGCCACCTTCTCGATGGGCTGCGGCTCAGCGAACTCCCCATAGAATCCCACGCTCAGCCCCCGGTACTCGCCGAAGGGGCCCCTGGGCTCAATACCGAGGAGGCGGAGCAGCTCGACGTTGTTGCCGACCTCGGGGTGCGCATCCAGGGGCAGATGGGCGGCGTAGAGGTTTATCCCGCTCTCCATGAGGGCCTTCAGGCGCCTGTAGTGTATCCCGGTGATGTAGCCGAGGCCGCCCCATATCATGCCGTGGTGGACGATGAGCATGTCTGCCCTGGCCTTTGCGGCCCTCTCGATTGTTCTTAGTGTTGTATCGACCGCAAACGCTACCCTCTCGACCTCCGCCTTCCCCTCCACCTGGAGGCCGTTGCTCGACTTGTCGGGGTAAGCCTGAACGTTGAGGTATTCGTCAAGGAAGGCAACGAGCTCGTTGCGGTTCATAACTTTCCCTCCAGCAGGTTTTTGATGTCTTCCTCGTTAAGGGCTATAACGTTTTCCGGGACGTTCTTTAGCTTTCTCCCGATTACAAGATAGTAACTCTCCCCTCTCCATCCAGTTAGTTCTACCTTTCTTTTCAGCTCTTCAACGAGTTTTTCAGTGTTTATCGCCTTCTTCCTCCATTTGCACTCGCCAAAGAGTGCCCTTTTCCTCTCGGCGTCGAGTGCGACGATATCGATCTCGTATACCCTTCTCTTGCCTTCTTCTCTGTAGTACCCCCAGTGCCTCCCAATCTTTGAGACTTCGAGGGGGATGATGCCTCTTTCTTCGGCGAGTCTCACAAGCTCCCTGCAGGCAAAGTCGAACCTCTGACCAACGTAGTCTGGAAGTTTGTGGAGGACATCTTCCCAAAGCTTTTCCCTGTTCACCTCGTACTCGCTGAGCCTTGGCTGGATGAATCGAAACCAGAAGTTGAGGTAGGGATGTTTTATGTGGAGGACTCCCCCCTTTCCGAGAACTGCCCTGTCGTAGTCAACAAGCTTGAAATAGCCGACAAGTTCGTGTAGTTGCCTCGTTATGGATGTCTCCTTTCTGTTCAGGTAGCCCGCAATTTCACTTGGCGATGTTGAACCGTTGGCTATGGCCTCTAAGATATCGTAATAAATCCCGGAGCGCTTGCCGAACTCAATTGAGAGGATTCTTGGAACTTCCTCCTCAAGCGGTGCTGAGTATGTGAAGATTAACTCTTCAAGGATTCTTTCCGCGCTCTCGCCTTCAAGTTCCTCATCTTCAACCGCCACCCAGTAGCGGGGAAAACCTCCGAAGACGGCGTAGAGCGTTATGAAGCTATCTAGGTTCTCTATTTCAAGCTCTTTGGCCATTAAATAACTTCCCCTGATGTTCAGCGGTTCAAGGCGAAGTTCTCGCTTAATCCTGCCGTAGAGGGGTTCTTTTGAGTCCTTAAAGAGTTTCTCCACCATGCCAATGGTTGAGCCTGTGAAGATCAATAGGATTGACCTATCCTCGTTCTCGTCTATACACCTCTGGAGTGTTGGATAGACGGCAGAATCAACAAACCTGAAGTCCTGGAATTCGTCAAAGGCTACAACCCCTTCAAATCTCTCGAAGAGCACCTCGAAGAAGTCACTCCAGCTCGTTATGGTTTCCCTCTTTGAGAGGATGCCCTTTTCCTTAAGAATCTCTGAGTACTCCCTGAGGAGTGAAACGGAGCTCTTACCCCGGTTCACGAAGAAGTAAATGTCGTTCTTGCCCAGGAATTCCCTTAAAAGCCTTGTTTTGCCTACCCGCCTGAGGCCGTAGATTGCGAGGGTGTAGAGTTTCCTCCGAGAGCGTTTTCTGGCCCTCTCAAGAACTTCCATCTCGCGCTCCCTGTCTACAAAGCGCATTCTATTCACCAACTGAATTATTCACTAAGTGAATATAAACTTTCCGGCAAACCCTTTTAAAACCGAGCCTCAACTCCAGCCGAGAGGTGTTGAGATGGGGGAGGGTGAGTTCAGGAAGGCCGTTGAAGAGCTCGCGAGGGCCGTCATGAACGGCGAGATAAAGGGCCGTGAGGAGCTCAACAGGTATAAGATAGCCGTATCCAGGAAGTATCATCTCTCAAAGATTCCCGGTAACTCGGACATCCTCAAGGCCATCCCGGAGGACAGGCGCGAGGAGTTCAGGGATCTGCTCAGGAGAAAGCCGACGAGAACGATAAGCGGCGTCGCTGTGGTCGCCATGATGACCAAGCCCTTCCCGTGTCCCCATGGGCGCTGCATCTACTGTCCCGGGGGACCGAGCGTCGGCTCCCCCCAGAGCTACACCGGAAAGGAACCCTCCGCCCTGAGGGCCGTTCAGAGCGCCTATCATCCCTACATCATCATGATGCGTAGGTTGAAGCAGCTCACCGACATAGGGCACGACGTGGACAAGGTGGAGGTCATAATCCAGGGCGGAACCTTCCCGGCCGTTGATTTGGACTACCAGGAGTGGTTCGTCAAGTGCGCCTTCAAGGCGATGAACGACTTCCCGCACTTTAAGGATATAGAGAACCTTGAGGAGAAGCTCGTCAGGCTGATAGTGAAGAAGGATAAGTCAGTCTTTGATGAGGACCCGGAGTTCAAGGAAGCCTGGGAGAAAACGCACGCAAAGCCCTACTACTACCTCGAAGACGAGCAGCGGAAGAACGAGAAGGCGAAGGTGAGGATGGTTGGCCTGACCATCGAGACCCGCCCGGACTGGGCCTTCGAGAGGCACATAGACAGGATGCTGAAGCTCGGAACCACGAGGGTTGAACTTGGAGTGCAGACCATATTCAACTTCATCCACGAGAGAACCAGAAGGGGGCACGGCGTCGGGGAGATAGTTAAAGCCACACAGCTCCTCCGCGATGCGGGACTTAAAATCAACTACCACATAATGCCCGGCCTGCCCGGAAGCAACTTTGAGCGCGACCTCTACACCTTCAGGGCGATTTTCGAGGACTCCCGCTTAAGACCGGACATGCTGAAGGTGTATCCCACCCTGGTTACGGCAGATGCGCCGCTCTACCGCTGGTGGAAGGAAGGGAAGTACCGCCCCTACCGCACGGAGGAGGCCGTTGAACTCCTCGTTGAGGCCTACAAGCTCTTCCCGAAGTGGGTCAGGGTGATGAGGATCCAGCGCGACATTCCGGTTCAGCTCATCGTTGACGGCGTCAAGCACTCCAACCTCGGTCAGCTCGTCTTCAACGAACTCGTGAAGAGGGGCATAAGACCGAGGGAGATTCGCTTTAGGGAAGTCGGCCACATGATGGAGAAGTTCGGAATCCAGCCCGAGGTAGAGCACATCAGGCTCCTCCGCGAGGACTACGATGCCGCCGGAGGAAGGGAGATTTTCCTCAGCTTCGAGGACGTTAAGAACGACATCCTAATCGGCTTCCTCCGCCTCAGGATTCCGAGCGAAAAAGCTCATCGGAAGGAGATAAACTGCTGTCCCTCGGCGATAGTCAGGGAGCTCCACATTTACGGGCCGCTCGTGCCGATAGGCGGAAAGCCGAAGTATGAGTGGCAGCACCGCGGTTATGGAAGGGAACTCCTTGCGGAGGCTGAGAGGATAGCGAGGGAGGAGTTTGATGTCAAGAAGATGCTCGTCATCAGCGGTGTCGGCGTCAGGAACTACTACCGGAAGTTCGGCTACCGGAAGAACGGACCGTACGTGGCAAAGCGGCTCGACAGGAAATATGCAAATTATAAAAAGAGTAAAGAGTTTGATGCCCACTTGAACACCTGAACTACCGCCTTCCGTACCTCCAGAGCACCATTCCGAGGATGAGGATGGCCCCTACGATTATTCCGATGCCGATGTACGTCTGACCGCTTCCCTTTTTTACGGTTACTCTAACGCTTGTTTCTTTGCTCCGTTGGTCACTGACGGCCTTTATGTTGAGTACATAGTCCCCGGCATCGACGTTCTCTGGGATTAAGACCTCCACGGTGAACTCGACTTCGTCGTTCCCCTTTAGTGTTGGAACCTTCTTAGGTTCCACCCTGACGCTCCAGCCCTTGGGAGCCTTCACCTCAAGTTTTACGTTAGTTAGGGGACTCGTGCCGGTGCTGTAAACTCTCACATTGGTTTCCGCTCTTCCACCCGCATCCGCCCGGAGGCTGTACTTCTCAAGACTTATCCCTATTCCGTAGCTTCCGGTGAGCGTGGCCGTTAGCCCCGCCCTTTTCTCCTCCCCGCTGCCGCTCGACTTGACGGTTAGAGTCGCCGTGTAGTTTCCGAGTTTAGCGTTGTCGGGTGGTATGAGGATAACGTAGAGCGTCTTCTCCTCCCCTGCCTTGACGTAGACACTTCCAACGCCCGTCCGTGAGTTTTGATCCTCAACTATCATCCCGCCCCAGTTCTCTGGAGTTGTGAGGCTCAGCGAGTAGGAGTCGTCTTCACTTCCGAGGTTTCTGATTACAACGGCGTACGTGAAGGTCTGGCCCAGAGGTTCACTCTTTGAGGGTTCTGGGGTTTCGAGGTCAAAGTAGTAGGGCAATCTGCGCATGTTCACCTTCACCTCGCTCTCCCGTCCGGCCTTGAGTCTGATCGTCTTTTCCACGGTTTTATACGCCTTCTTGGAGACTCTGAGTGTGTATTCTCCCTCCGGGGCTTCGAGGCTTGCGGTTCCGTCGGAAAGGCTCTTTGCCTCCGTCAAAACGCCTTCCGGCCCCACAAGCTCCACTAGGGCACCGGCTATGTAGCTTCCGCCCTCCTCGTCCAGCACCTTCACTGTGAGCGTTCCGTTCTCGCCCGCATGGGTTTTGCTGACGTGAACCCCGAGGGTTTCCTCCGAATCTCCCGCCCGCACCCTAACCTTGTAATCTCCTACCGGTGCATTGCTCGGTACGCTGATGACGAGCGTTACTTGGGCTTCCCCTTCGACGGTAACTGCTTTGATAGGTTCTCCGTTTGCAATGAACCTTGCGCTCCACCCCTCAGGCACTTCCGCCTTCAACTCCAGAACTTTGGCTCCAGGGGATGTCAGGTGGAGGGTAAAATGGACGTCTTCTCCTGCCTCCGTTTCTTTGATTGGATACGGACAGCTTATGGAAACTCCACCGCTCCTGACGATAACGGTAAGGCTCAGCTCGCTTTCCCCCGCTTTAAGAACGATGGGGAATTTACCGGTTCTCTGGCCTGCTGTGACGACAACGCTTATGGTGGCACTCTCTCCGTGCTTCAGGTAGACCCCGTTGATTTCGGAGTCTCCCCCCATTATTTTGACGTTCCATCCGAAAGGCGCCTCCGCGGATAATGGGATGAACGCGTCGTCTCCGGTGTTCCTGACGGTTACGGTGAAGACAACCTTCTTTCCCGGTTCCGTCACCTTACTCGGGAACTGGGTCTCAAGCTGGACGCTGCTGGGGGAGCGTTTGATGTTCAGGTTGGTTCCCCAGAATACAACGTGGACTGCTCCTTCCGATGTTTTCAGGCTCCCAACGGTCATGTTGATTCCACTGGCTATTTTCACGGTTTCACCAAAGGAGAGGATGCGAGTCGTTCCGTTTATTTTGAAGGCAACCTGTCCAGAGCCTGAGAAGTCGGTGAATTCCACGGTTATTCCATTGACGACCACACTCTGCCCTGTATGAAGCGTTATTCCTATCGTCGTTGCTGCTTCCAGGGGTATGGTCAGCAGAAGGAAAAGAAAAGCGAGTCCGGTGAGCTTTCTCATGCCCCTCACCTTATCTCAGCCCTTACGAACCCAAGGTATGCTGCGATGAAGGTTATTACCACGTACGCTATCAGGAAGGCTATCTCCCTCTTGGCGAACGAGAGGCTTTCTGCGAGGGTGTAGTTCGGCTCCTCCTCGGTAGTTCCATATCCCAGTACCGCTGAAAACATGTCCTCCAAGGAGCGTGCGTGCGGATTCAGTACGTACTGCGCTATCTGCTGGAAGCCCGAGGTAGGTGACAGGCTGTTGATTTTATCGATGGTTCCGAAGTACCTCTTGCTCCATTCCTGTATCCGTTCGTCGTACTCCTGCCAGAGCTTTTCCTGCGCCTGCAGTTCCTCCAAGGTTACGTTCCCGGAATAGTCCACGAACGCTTCCTGCGGGGGCTGGGGCTTTGGCCCAGCCACGTGGTCCGCCACTATGGGTGCTATTGCGTTGATGACTAAGGTTAGCACGAGGAAGAGCACCAGGGAGTACATAAGGGCATTTCCACTTGAGGATGACCTGGTGGAGAAAGCCACCGCCATGGCGAAGAACACCATGAGGTATATGTACGCGAAGAGGAAGTAGACCGCCAGCCGGATAACGGCGGTACCGTCCACTGTGATGCCCAGCCCCATGAGGGTTCCAAGGACTATGAGGAACGTCACAATGACCGCCACTGCCAGGGTCATAGCCCCGCCCAGGAGCTTGCCGAGAATCACCTGATCTCGGTAAACTGGATGGCTCATGAGCACCTTCAGCGTTCTGTTCTCCCTCTCCCTCGTTATTGCATCAAAGCCCAGCGCTAGGGCGAAGATACCTCCGATGAGGCTCAGGTAGTAGGTTACGCCCCCCATCACCTGGTATACCTTGAGGTTTTCTTTCCCTATCTCTATCGAAATTCCTTGCCACGTGGTCATCCCTACCTTAACCTGCACGAGGGCGAGCAGCGTAACACCGAGGAGGAACGCAAATAGCACAATAAATCTCTTGCTCGTCAGGTAGTCCCTGAACTCCTTTCCCGCTATTGCCCCTATCATTGCTCCTCACCTCCATAGACGAGCTCAAGAAATACCTCTTCGAGACTCGGCTCGTGCAGATGGATGTCTATGACCGTGTAGCCCTTGTTCGTGAGTTCCGTTATCAGTTCTTCCCTGACGTCTTTTGAGGTGTAAACCGTCAGACCGTTGGGCCCGGTCTTGCGCCACCCTATAAACTCAACGTTCAGGTCTGTGATGTCCAGGGGTTCTTTGGTTTCGACGGTTATCACCATCTTGTCCTCCATGAACTTCTTCTTTATCTCCTCCTGGCTTCCGCTGATCAGGAGCTTTCCCCTTGAGATTATTCCTATCTCGTCGCTGACCTCTTCGACTTCGCTGAGGATATGGGACGAGAAGAAAATCGTTTTTCCCTCTTTCCTGAGCCCCCGCAGGAGGTTCCTTATTTCCACCGCTCCCCGAGGGTCAAGGCCGCTCGTGGGTTCATCCAGGAAGAGCACTTCGGGGTCGTTCAGGAGTGCCTGCGCCAGGAGGAGGCGCTGCTTCATTCCGGTGGAGAAGCCGCCGACCTTCTTACCGGCCGCACTCTCCAGTCCCACGAGTTCAAGGAGCTCCTTCGCTCTCTTTTCGGCTTCGCCCCTTGGAATCCTGTAGAACTTGGCGAAATAGAGCAGGTTGTCCATGGCGCTCAGGTTTGGATAGAGGCCGCCCTCCGCGGGTACAAAACCGCTTATCCTCTTGACTTCAACTGGCTTTTCTTGAACGTTTATCCCTGCAACGTGGGCCGTTCCTTCTGTCGGCTCCAGTAACCCCAGGAGAAGGAGGATTGTTGTTGTTTTGCCGGCACCGTTTGGTCCAAGAAAACCGAAGACCCTTCCCTTCTTTACTGCTAGATTAAGATGATCGACGGCTACGGTACCGTCGTACACTTTGGTGAGGTTCTCAGTTTCAATAATATTCACACTAATCACCTCAAATAGTAGGTGGTGCACTTTAATATAAGCATTATGGTTCAGAATATAAAAAGTAACCAGTACATTCTTGAAGCAGCGCGTGGGTATATATCTAGGGGAGGTCGCTATGAAACTTTTTCTCTTCAGTAAAACTTTTAAGCACTGATGAACAATTATGGGCTGAGGTGAGCCGGAGTGGCGAAAGGCGGTAGGTCAAGGATATCCTACGAGACCACGTTTAGGGTGAAGGTTCTTATACTGGCGGTCATCTTTGGAATCGCTATATTCATGATAGTATATTATCCACTCATCTCCCACCAGGTCGATCCGTTTAAAGTGGAGTCCCCCAGGGGCCAGATACTGCTCGCCCAGAACTTCACCATCGCGGGAGTTACCTATACGAACGCCGTTCCGTTCACTGCCGAGAACAACGCCCTCGTCCTCGGGGGAAGTGATGAGCTGGACGATACCCTGACGATTGCGGTCTCCACACCGCAGTGGTGCGTTGACCTGTGGACCTGGGGAGGTTCGGCCAACGGCTGGGTGAAGAAGTACGATTGTGCGAGGGAGCTTCAGCTGAGTAAGTACGCCTTCAACAGGGTTCCAACCCACGAGGCCAAGGAGATAGCCCGCTGGAGCCTGGAGCCGGGATACGTCCTCGTTTTCCACAAGAACGGCCCGGTTCAGAGGTATGAGCTCGTCAACTTCACCGTGACCTACGGAGAAGAGACGGATTGGGGAGCGTTCAAAGTGTCTGTTAAAAGCTCGTGAGGTGGTTTTTATGAAACTCTCCTACGAAACCTCTTTTCGCCTTAAGGTTCTTCTCATAGCATCGCTCTTCGGGCTGGTTATATTCTACATAGTGTACTATCCGATAATATCCTACAACCCCGTGCCGTACGGCGTTGCCTCGCCCAAGGGACAGCTACTGATAATGAAGAACATAACGTTCGGCAGTATGGAATGGGAGAACGCCGTTGACCTGTACAACAACCTGGTTCTGAAAGGCGACGAGGACTACGGGGACTACGTTGTTCTTGACCTCAAGACCCCAGGCTGGTGCATGGACGTGGTCGTGTGGAGCGGAACTGCGTACATTAAGAAGGCGGAATGCGTTAGGAAGGTCACGATATCCAAGTACACCTTCCGCATACCCCCGGGTTCCTACTGGTACCTCGACGGCTCATATCACCTGATACTCTACAAGCCGGACGATGTTCCACGGAACTACGAGATGGTTAACTTCACCGTCACCTACGGCCCTGAGTCCGACTGGGGTGCCTTTAAGGCCGCGTATCCAAAGGACTGATGTTAAAAGAGGGAAAAAGAGAAGGTTTCGTTTTTCGCTTCTTTCGCTTTTCTGGCTCATGCCTGGGCCTCGGGCTTGTTCTTCATAGACCTTGCCCCGAGGGACAGTGCTACGAAGCTCGCACCTGCGACCATAAGCTCAATCGCCACGAAGAGGCCTATGACCCACGGACTCCACTCGGGCCAGTTGGCGAGTATCATGACCCCTATGAAGAAGTCGATGACGCCCGAGAAGATTACCACGCCCCCACCTTCGGTCTTGAAGCCCATGAGAACCTTGACGATACCGAAGATGAAGTACGCGCCGCCCAGTATGAACGTCAGTATCTGGGCCGATAGGAGGGGTTCCTCCAGCATTGCCGCTCCGGCTATTATGTAGAGCGCCGCCAGCACGAGCTGGAATATCCGCGTCCCCCCGCTCTCACCGCGGGTGAACAGTGCAACGGCTATCAGAATGACACCACCGATTATGAGGAAAACTCCAAAGACCGCGATGCTGGCAAGGGTCACGAACGGCAGTATGCCGAGACCGACGATACCGAGAACGAGCAGGACGATTCCCAGAACCAGATACCACTGCCAGTGCGCCATCAGGCTGGCCACCTGCTTCCTGGCCGTTTCCTCCCTGTACTCATCCGGGGTCATCGGCTTCTTCTCACCCTCGGCCCCGGAAGGTTTCTTAACTTCATCCATAGGTACTACCTCCAAAACGCTTTTTTGCAAATAAAGTATCCACTTCGAACTGATAAAAACCTTTCGTCGAATAGTTTTCGAAAATATTCCGATGCATTTTTAACCTTTCTCCTGAATGAAACTTCATGAGGTTCGAACCAAAACCATTCACCGAGCCGGTGCCCTTCAGGTGTCTCTACTGCCTCGACTGCTGCAGGGGGAGGCACATCTATCTAACTTTGAATGATATAGAGAGAATAGCGAAGACCGGTCACGACCCCCAGGACTTTGTGACGTTCTCGGTTGAGGGGGATAAGATACGCTTCGTCCTCGCGGTGAGGGAGTGGGACTTGGGCTGCGTCTTCCACGACCCGGAGACCGGAAAGTGCCGTGTTCACGATGTGAATCCGGTAATCTGCAGGATTTATCCCTTCATGGTCTCCCGCAAACCCCTCGGTGTCGAGGGCGAGAGGCCGCTCCGATACAAAGGTGAAACCCTCTGGCTCTACTACGATGCATCCTGCCCGGGAATAAACGCGGAGGAGCCGGAGGCGACTATAACCCCCGAGGAGATAGCGGAGCTCGGCCTCCAGTTCGAGGAGGAGTTTGAGAAGACTAACATGGAGGGCTTTGCAAGGCTACTCGATGGGCTCGAAAAGTAGATATACCATAGGCGGTTATTTGAAAACATGAGGAACTGGAAGCTCCCCCTCCTGCTTGGTTGCTTCATCGTTCAACTGGCCATCAATTTGTTTTTCTGTGGATTTCCTGTCGTGGTACTCTCGGCGGTAATTCCCAATTCCGTTTATTCTAGGATTGCTTGGAGCCTGCCCATCCTGATCATCGCGTACTTTCTTCTGGCGATGGCGGCGGTCTACTACCTGGGAATCTCCCCGAGGCCGAAAAGGGGCAGGCTACTCGGCTCGGCTTACTTTGCCCTTGGCGTCATGGGCTCGGCTCTGGCGTTACTTCAGTTCTCAGATACAGAAAATCCTCTGATTTCCGCGGCGTTTGCCCTCTGGCTCGTGTCGTCAATTGCTGGAGTTCCCGTTCTCTGGCTGGTGGAGGAGAAAGTCCCGGAGGGAGTTGCCGCCGCGATAATCGCTTTCCTGGGTATCTCGGCCTTCATCAGCGCAGCAACCGCCCAGTGGATGGTTACCGATTACTACATCCACGTCCACATGAACGACAGCATTCCTGAGAACGCCAGCGTTATAGTCGCGTACCCCGAAAACGCCAGCCCTCCCAGCGGGACGGGCTAAGCTTTTAAGCTCCGCACCAAGCATAGTGACATGAGTCAGGAACTCCGCTACCGCCGCGCCTCCTCATGGGAGTACGATTTAATCCTCCGCGAGGCCGAGAAGTACGGCGAGCTCAGGCACCACTTCTTTGCCGTGGTTGAGGGGAAGTTCCGCGACGTCTACGCGGTAAACGAAACTGTCTGGGCGGAGATTGAGCGAATGAAGGTCAGGCCCTACGCCTACGGGACCTTCGTGGGCACGATAAAGGTGGACAAAAACCTGGTCGAGAAGTTCTATCCCAACGTCGAGTTCTTCTACTTCGTTGACGTTGCGAAGAACTACGCAGTGCTGAGCCCGAAGGCGGGCTTTCTCTTCACGACGGGCAAGGACGTTCCCAGGAGCGGCGTGAGGAGGTACGACTGGAGGGGGACGAAGAAGCTCGTAATCTACGACGAGAACGGGATTATCCTTGGAATCGGAAGGATAAATCCCGAGAGCAGGGGAAAGTTCATCCTGAACGTCACGGACGTTGGGGAGTTCCTAAGGAGGCGGCGGTAGTCCTTCATCCGTCTTTTAGTGGTACTTTAATTGACACTTGGTGAAACTATTTTTGTTTACTGAAAAATCTTATATACCCCGGTATTTTATGGCATTATGAAAACCCTATTTGGGGTGGTACATACGAAGAAACTTGGGCAATTACGCTTGTCCCTCTGCCCCGTGAGTCTGGTTTCCATAGCCAGCGTGTCCGCGTGGACCTCAAAGACCGTCATTTCGTCGTCTGGATGCTGGAGAATGTACGACCACGATACGGATACCCCTCAGTGGAGCCAAGATGAGTGGGTCTGGGCCGGTGTCTCTGGATGGCTGAACATCTGCGACGGAAGGATAACCGTCGATACTTCAACCGTGAAACATGTTGCGTACTGGTCAGGCGTCAGGGTGGACAGGTCCAAGGTGCAGAGATATACTGGGGCTAATTTTTCGTTCACAAAGATACCCTACGAGAGGTATAATGGCGATACGGGGGAGGCTTTCGCGTTAATTCCACACTTCTACAAGCACTGACCTGGGTGACGTCGCGTGCGGGGTAAAATAACGCTTGCCCTCTGGGTTTTAATTTTTTATCTGGGGGCCACTACAGTATCGGCCGCTGCCCCAACCTGGCTCAAACCCGGAACCTACGTTACCTATGCGGTCATCGTTCCGAAGGACGCGAGGTTCGGGACAAACGACATCATGGTTAAGATTAATATGCTCAACGAGCGCTCCTTCGAGGCGCTCTATCCCTACCTCGTCAAGGCTGTAGGAAGAAACGTCTCGCGGGACGAGAACTACGTTACCGCCCTCTGGCCGATGGGGACGTCTTACCTCACCTTTAGGGTCCTCTCCGTGGAGGACGACACGGCCAAAATCCTCGTCAGGCTTGAGCTCCACGACGTGGCCGTTGAAAGGCCCGACCTCGCGAACGCGAGCGTGCTCGTGCTTTCCGAGGTTCTCACCCTCGACCTTAGAACCGGCACCTACGTTATAAACGGCACGCCCGTCGGCGGGCCGAGCTTCTTCGTAGACCCCTCTTCCCCTCCCGGGCCCGGCGCAGTCCTCCTGAACGTCACGGTTCCGGAAGGGGGAAACTGGGTGATGAGGGTCAAAAACCTGAGCTACTCCCGCTACCGGGGCTTTGAAGTCCTGACGCACCTGCGCACCTTCCATCCACCTTTCATCTACCTCGAATCCGACGTGATTAGGTTCAACCTCCACGGCCCGGACTACAGCTTCTCCGGGGGCACTTCTTTCTCGGCCCTCTACGACCCCTCAACCGGCCTGATGATAGCGTCCGACATGTTCTCAACCCCTCCCGAACTCGTTCTCATGGGCGTGGTTAGCTCCACGATGGAGGACGTGAACGCCTCGCGGGCCCTCCGCAAACTCCTCGCCGAGAATTCCCGGAAGCGCTGGCTCCAGGGCTGGAACCTCTACGCGACCAACGTGGAGTTCCGGGATGAGGGCCCCTTCAAGAGGCCCGGCAGTCCCCTCGTGTACTACTTTGCCCTTTCCGTCCTCACAGCCATCGCGGTTGGCATCAGGGACTTTCGGAGGTGGGTTCGATGAAAATCCTCCGCTGGGAGCTCGAAGACCCGCTCAACTTAGCTGTCTTCGCCTTCGGTTTCCTGCTCATCGGAACTTCCCTGTTCCTTAAGGGAATTCGGGTCTCAAATCACTTTATGGTGTCCCCGCCGAGCGAGGACTTCATAAGGGCTTTCTCCTACAGAACCATGGGCGTCAGCGTTCCCCTTCTCTCGGACGAAGTTTACACCGCCTTCATGCTGACGGCGGTTCTCCTGGCGTCGCTCGTCCTGCGGAACGACAGGGACACTCGCTTCGCCCTCTCGCTCTACTCCCTCCCCGTGGGAAGGAAGAGGCTCGTCCTCTCCAAGGTTCTGGCGGTTTTCGTAATGCTCTTCGTCGCATCTTTCGTCCCGTTCCTTCTGACGGTCATCTACATCTTCGGCGACACCGGGAACTTCTTTCTCACGGCCTTCTTCTCAAAGGGCCTGCTCCCTCTCTACCTGCTTTACTGGACACTGGCCGTTCTCTACGCGGTCGCGGTTTCCTCCTTTGTTGCCATGGGTTCCCCCAACACCTTCGTCTCGGTGATGGTCGGGCTCTCGGTTCTCTACCTGCCCCACTCGTTCGGAGTCTCTTCGTTGCCCCCGGCGGTTCTCAACTCGGCGATATTCCACGCGTACACTTCGGGCGTCTCTCTTTCCCACTGGTTCGGGGAACTCCTCTCGTCCGCTTTCCTCTCCTGCGTTCTTCTTCCCTTCCTCCTCATCGCCATGACTCTCTACCTCGCGGAAAGGAGGGACGTCAGATGAGGTTCATCAGGCTCATCCTCTTCCTCGTCGCGGCCTTCACGCTGGTGGCCCTCGCGGTTCAGCACGCCGAGCTCTCCAAGCCCTACTCCGACTTCGCGGTTGGGACCTCCTGCGCGGTCGTCCCGTCGGCGAGGGTTCTCGTCCTCAACATGAACGGCCAGGGAAACTACTCCGTGACGTTCTACGACCCAGTTGAGAACCGGGTCGTTTACTCCTCCACGCTCTCTGGCTACGGGAGAAAGGTCGTGAAGTTCAACCACTCGGGTCCCTACTGCGTCGTGGTCTCCTCCGAGGTGCCGGCTTCCGTGGCAATCTCCGGCCGGGAGAGCTACCCGTCTTCGAGGGCCCTCTCAATTGAGTACCTCGTAGGCGGCACCTCGGCGCTCCTCTTCGCCCTCCTGGGGGTGAGGAGATGATAATCCGCGCAAAACACCTCACGAAGCGCTTCGGCCACGTAACCGCGCTCGACTCGGTGAGCGTTGAAATCGGCGGGGGCGTAACCCTAATCCTCGGGCCCAACGGCGGGGGCAAGAGCACGTTCCTGAACCTCTGCGCCGGAACCTACAGGCCGACGGCCGGGACGGTCAGGGTGTTCGGCGGCGACCCGTGGGCCGATGAAGAAGTCAGGGCGAGGTTCGGCGTCTCCTTCGACCCGCCTGCCCTTCCGAGACATAGAACGGGCCGTGAGTGGCTTGAGTTCCTGGCCGAAATCCGCGGCGGCTCCATCTCGGAGGTCGTTGAGGCGTTCTCCCTCGGGGGCTTTATCGACAGGAGGATTTCAACCTACTCGGCCGGAATGGCGAAGCGCCTGAGCCTAGCCTCGGCATTCATCGGGGAGCCGGAGCTCGTCCTGCTGGATGAGCCGCTCGCGAACCTTGACTTTGACGCGATACCTGAAATCGCCGGTCTGCTGAGGCGGTTTGCCTCGGAAGGCCTGTCCCTCGTTGTGGTCTCCCACATATGGAAGCCCTTCGTCGAGTTCGCCGACAGGGCGGTTGTTATAGCTGGGGGGAAGGTGAAACAAGATGGCGACGTTGGGGAAGTTGTTTCTGCTCTCAATCTTATTTAGCGTGCTGTTCGTACCGCTGGCGTCCCCAACGCCCGTGCTCTTTGAGTTCAGCGGACGGGTAAGGGTTGGGGATTTAAACGCGACCGCTCCGGCCGTGCTGAACCTGAGCAACGGCAGATGGCCGGCTGAGCTGTCCATCGGAAACGTTACCCTCGTCTTCAACCTGAGCGTTGGCGGTACGCCCCTCGTGGTTGAGGTGAACGAGTCACTCCTGAACGAATCCCTGGGCGGCTTCTCGACCGCGACCGTTTTCTTAGAGGGAAGAGAAGTCCCCACCCCGGAATCCGAGGAAACTCCGTGCATGTCAGCTCCCAACTGGACCGAAGGGGAAGGTGTGACCTCAATGATGGGGCCATCAGAACCGGTCCCCATGGAAACGGTTCTCTTCGCCTCGTGCCGCGTGAGGGACTACCTCCTCCTTCCAAGCGGTCTTCCTGTAGCCGCTGAATACGCAGGAGTCACAAAGTACTGCCTCGTCAAAATTTCGGTGAGTAAAAGCGGCTGGAGTTCCTTCGGTGGCTGTTCTAGGGAGCCCATTGAAAACGCCGTGGCCCCAGTTCCAGTGAGGATACTCTCAAGGCCGGCCAACGCCACGGTTTACGTCAACGGCTTCCATCTTTTTGGGGAGTGGTTTACCCCGATGAGGCTCTACCTTCCCTTTACCCCCTGGCTGAACTCGTACAACATCTCTCTTGGCGCCAACGGCTATCCATTCGTCTCCGGCGTCGTGGTTTCCGCCGGGAGGAACATCACAGTCTTCGCGGATCTCCCCGCACTGTTGCGGGCGGTTTCGGTTCATCCTGAGGCCGGAACCCTCGAAGTCTCGACGAGGCCCTCCAACGCAAGTCTGGCGATTTTTGCGGGGAATCGGAAGGTTTTCTCATGTAGGAGTCCGCTCAGGCTGGCCCTTCCTGCGGGCACCTATATCGTCAGCGCTTCCCTCCCCAGCTACGGCGGCATTGTGAAGAATGTGACGGTTCCGGCCAACGGAAGCGTTTTGCTGAACCTGACCCTCAGCCCTCTGCCTGCCGAACTCAACGTGACCACCTCTCCCTCCGGGGCCATGGTGAGGGTTGGGAACTGGACGTGCACGTCCCCATGCTACTTAAACCTGACCTCTGGCGTCTACAACGTTTCGGCGGAATTCCAGGGATACCTTTCGAACTCCACGCTCGTTTCCCTCTCTCCAGGCGGCTCGGTCAGCGTTTTCCTCCGGCTCGTGAGGAAACCGGTACTTGAGGTCGTGACGTCCCCTCCGGGTGCGACCGTATCCGCGGGCGGGGAAACCTGCGTTACCCCCTGCAACCTCTCCCTGATGCCGGGAAACTACAGCGTGAGGGTTGAGAAGGAGGGCTACGAAGGGGCCTACCTAACGGTCTCCCTTCAACCTGGAAAAACGGTTCTCGTGAACCTTTCCCTGGAGGCAAAGCCGCAGTTTGTGTCGACTTTCGGCAGGGAGATAACCTCCACCTCTGAAACGGTGGGAAGGGGTCCAGCTAAAGGCTCCGGAGATATGAGCCGTGCCGCAATCCTGATCCTCTCAATCCTCGCGGTTTTGTTACTGCTGGGCATGTGGAAAAAGAGGTAAGGGTTCTATTTTCCATTCTTCCTTTCGAGCTTCTCCTCCCACGTGAGTATCATGTGGGTGAAGGTCTCGTCCTCCTCCTCTATTCCGCGCTTTATCTCGGAAACGTGGGCGTACTGAGCGCGGAGCTTGTCCAGGATGTAGTCAACGGCCTTTTCCGGGTCTGCGGTGGTTCCGCAGGTGTAGACGTCCAGAGCGGCGTAGCCCTTCTCCGGCCAGGTGTGTATCGAGATGTGGCTCTCTGCGACGATGACCATGCCGCTAACGCCAGTGGGCGAGAACTTAAAGAAATAGCTCGCCTTGACCTCCATTCTACCGACCTTGGCGGCTTCTAGGAATATCTTTCTTATCTTGTC
The DNA here is from genome assembly GCF_012027615.1 of Thermococcus sp. 21S7. Classification (NCBI taxonomy): domain Archaea; kingdom Methanobacteriati; phylum Methanobacteriota; class Thermococci; order Thermococcales; family Thermococcaceae; genus Thermococcus; species Thermococcus sp. 21S7. Next base: position 28,718 of record NZ_SNUT01000009.1, on the reverse strand, counting down.
AGCGTTACCGAGGATTTCGGGATCGCAACCTGCGGCCTCAACAACGTAGTGGAACCCGATCGTCTCTATCTCAGCCATGGCTCTCACCTCTTGTTGCTCCTATTACGAACCCTTTTTAAAGTTAAGCCCTGGAGTGGAGAGCTGTGAACGGGCCGTTTTGGCGTTGAACTGCTCTGAATTGGCCTGGAATGCATTGAGTGGCTGTATAATGGCCGTTATTGAAATTTTCTGAAAGTTCGTGGTGGATTCCCCTTAATCCCGATTTGAAGGCTTTTTCATGGATTAAAGCCCTTCTCCGCCTCGTTTAACCCTGCTCACCGATGGCCTTTTTTAAGCGTGAACCACTAATTTTAAAACTCATACCTCCAACTAACGACAAGTTTACGAAAACTCACGAAGGGGTGAAGGTATGTCGAAGTCTAAACCGAAGTCCAAGCCCTCCACTAATTCCGTGAGGGCAAAGAAACAGGAAAAGCTGAGCTTTCTAGCGCGGATGGAATACAAGCAGATGATAATGTACCCCCTTGCTGTCTTCGTGATAGCACTGATACTTCTCGCGGTCAACTTTCCAACGCTTGGAATAGACCTCCAGGGCGGTGTTGTGGTCACCGCCTACGGGGTGAATGCGAATCCTGATGAACTGGGTAAATACATAAGCGATAAAATAGGGGTGGACGTTAGGGTTGAGAGCTTCACCGGTGTGGAGACCAACGGCGTCAGGGTTTATGCCCCAACAGGCACCGATCCCCTTAATATAATCGACGTCATGAAGGAAAAGTATCCCAGCGCGGAATACACGCACAGTGAGGTGCAGCCGACCTTTGGAGAGATAGCCCAGCAGCAGGGAATAAGGGCCCTCGCCTTTGCGTTCCTCGCGATGGCCGTCGTGGTCTTCCTGTTCTTCAGAAACCTCGTGCCGTCACTCACGATAATATTCTCCGCACTCTCCGACATGACGATAGCCGTCGCCCTGATGGGTCTCTTTGGAATTGAACTGACAACTGCCACGATAGCGGCCCTGCTCATGCTCATAGGTTACACCGTCGACAGCAACATCCTCCTGACCACGAAGCTCCTCAGGAGAAAAGAGGACTCCGTGGAGAGGGCTTACCTCGCCGCGGTTTCAACGGGCTTTACGATGAGCACCACGACTCTGGGTGCCCTGCTGATCCTCTGGATAATCTCGACCTCGCAGACCATCGACAACATTGCCATAGTCCTCATCTTCGGTCTGCTCGCGGACTTCATGAACACGTGGGTTCTCAACGCGGGCGTGCTCAAGTGGTACCTCACCAGGGAAGCCCCCAGGGGTGGTAAGGCATGAAGAGAAGAACCAAAAAGCTCCTCCGGAACTGGAGGATAATCCTGCTCACGCTCTTCCTCATAGGCTCGATAGCGACCCTTGCGCTCAAACCGCTCACCTTCGGTATAGACATAAGCGGCGGTGTCGCGCTCGTTGCCCAGACGGAGCATCCCGTCGACACCAAGACCATGCAGCTCGTCGTCGATTCGCTGCAGAAGAGGCTGAACACCCTCGGTCTGAGGGACATAACTGTCGAGGCCCAGGGGAATCAGATAGTCCTCATCAAGGTTGCCAATGTCACGTCCCCGGAGGAGGCGAATCAGATAAAGAGCGTCATCGAGAGTCAGGGTGTCTTCTACATGGAGTTCGCGGGGACGGTCTTCGGAACCGGCAGCGACGTTGAGTACGTGGGCATCTACAAGATAGACCCCACCACCAACGGCTGGAGCGTTCCCTTCAGGATTTCAAAGAGCGCCGCCGAGAAGTTCGCCGAGCTGGCCTACGGCAAGAAGGGCTGGCCCGTTGACATGTTCCTCGACCCGCCCGTTAACTCCCTGATGGTTGTTCCTGAGAGCGTTTACAAGGCCATGAACAGCTCGGAGTTCAACGCCGAGGCTCCCGAGGCGCCGACTCTCCTTGAGAGGATCACCAGGGCGTTCAACATAAGCGTCGTCGCCTACGCCAACCAGAGCGCCGATGAGATAGCCAAGCTCGCCCGGGGCAAGGATAAGATAGTTCTCGTTGACGTTCCGGGGGAGCTTCAGACCGAGCTTGAGGGAATGAACCTCACGGTAAGGTACGTTCCAAGGGCCCAGGGTGAGAACGACCACGCGCTCATAATCAGGGTTCTCGGTCTCTACGGCCCGTACTCTCTCGGTGAAGGCCTCACCGTTGGCCAGCCGCAGCAGGACGTTCAGATAACCGGAAGCGCCCCGGACAGACTCACGGCCGAGCAGGAAGCCAGCACCATATACACCGTCCTCAAGAGCGGTTCGCTCCCCGTCAAGCTCACCGTCGTCGGCATGGAGTTCATCTCCCCGAGGCTCGGTGAGGGCTTCAGAACGCAGGCGCTCTACGCGGGCATAGGTGCTCTGATAACGGTTCTCCTCATCGTCTACTTCCACTACAGGAAGTGGAGGATAGCCATACCCGTTGCCTCCACCAGCCTCTTCGAGGCGATAATCATCCTGGGCTTCGCGGCGCTCATCAGATGGAACCTCGACCTTCCGAGCATAGCGGGCATCATCGCCGCCATAGGTACCGGTGTCGACCAGCAGATAGTCATAACCGACGAGCTCCTCGGTGGGGAGAAGACCACGAAGATAAGCAGGCGTTCCAGCGTGCTCAAGAGGATGGGAAGGGCGTTCTTCGTCATCTTCGCCTCGGCGGCAACGACGATAGCGGCCATGAGCTTCCTGCTGGTCTACTTCGTTGGAACGCTCAAGGGCTTCGCCTTCACGACGATACTGGGCGTGCTCATCGGAATCCTGATAACCAGGCCAGCCTACGCTGAGATAGCCAAATACCTCCTCGGTGAGGACTGATGTTCGTCGTTATCATGGGTGCCGGAAGGGTCGGCTACCTCGTGGCCAAGATGCTTGAGGAGGAGGGACACGACGTCACCATAATAGAGATGGACAAGGAGCGCGCCAAGGAGCTCTCCCTCCTCATCAACGGTCTGGTCATCGAGGGCGACGCCACCGACCCGAAAACGCTTGAGGAGGCCAACATAAAGCAGGCCGATGCCTTCGCCGCACTGACCGGCAAGGACGACGCGAATCTGCTCGCCTGCATCTTAGCGAAGCACCTCAACCCGAAGATTAAGACGTCGCTCAGGATAAGCAACCCGCAGAACAGGCGCATATTCGAGGAGGTCACCGACCTCAAGCGCTACTTCGACTTCGTGATTTCGCCTGAGGAGATAGCCGCGGAGTACATCAGCAGGAACATAGTCACGCCGGGCTTCGACCGCGTTTTATTCCCGAAGGAGGGCGCGGAGATAGTCCGCTTCAGCATAAACGGGGACAGCGAGATAGCCGGCAAGCTGGTCAAGGACCTGAAGCTGCCTAGGGACGCGCTCATGGTGGCGGTTTACGACGAGAAGGGCAACCTAATAATTCCGTCAGGGGATACAAAGCTTCCAGGGAGTGGACAGATAATAATCTTCGCCAAGAACAGCGTTCTCGACGACGTGAAGAAGCTCCTGGAAAAGAAAAAACCCAACAATGAAAGCTAATATGACATTTTTTTCAACTTTCATGTTCATTTTTGTTCTTTCTTCGTCAAATCCTAGGTTCATAGGCCAAAAACTATTTAAACCGACTTAAGGAAGCCAAAGGTGACGTGAGGTTTAACTGTTTTCGGGCTCATTGGGGGGCTAATCATGGAGGACGTCATCAAGCAGATTGTTGATGCAGAGAAGCAGGCCGAGGAGAGGATCGAGAGGGCCAAGGAGCAGGCCAAGGAGATAGTCCTCAAGGCCCGCGAAGAGGCCAAGCTTCTCGAAAAGAACATAGTTGAAGAGGCAGAGAAAAACGCCGAATCCCTCATCGAGAAGGCCCGTCTCAAGGGGGAAGAGGAAGCCAAAAGGATACTTGCTGAGGGGGACTCCGAGATCGAGGAGCTCAAGGTCAAGGCCACTAACAACTTCGAGAAAGCCATCTCTGCGGGAATAGCGCTCGTGAGAGGGAGCTGAAATGTTCAAGCCTGAAGAGATGGTCAAGATAGAGGTCATTACCCTCAACCGCTACAAAGACAGCCTTCTAACGTATCTCCACGAGAACGGTATTGTTGAAATAAGGGAGCTGGACGTCGAAATCGCCCAGAAAGATTCTCCCAACGAGTACCACAGGAAGGCCGCCTCGTACAGTATAACCATCTCAAGGCTCGTTGATTTTCTGAAGGCCTACCGGAAGTCCACCGGGGGCGGCATAAAGGAGTTCATCTTTCCAAAGGAGCGGGCGAGAAAGAAGTACCGGTACGAGGGAATCGAGAGGCTCATAAAGGACGTTGAGAACTTTCTCAGCGCCGTCGAACCGGAGATAAAGGCGGTTGAGGGCAAGATAACCTCCACCCAGACCGAAATCGAGAGAATAAAGGGCGACATAGCGATACTGGAGCTTCTCTCGGTGCTCAACCTCGACGTTTCATACCTCAAATCGACCGACATGCTGGAAATCGTCGTCGGAACCGTTGACAGGAACAAGTTTAAGTCCCTCGTTGAGGAGGTCACCCGGGCCACGGAGAACAGGGCGGTCGTGGTTTCCAAGGAGCTGAAGGACAAGGTTTTGGCGGTGTTCGTCTTCCTCAAAGCCGACTACGACAGGGCCAACCCGATTCTGGCCAAGTACTCCCTTGAGAGGCTGGAGGTTCCCGAGGGGGAGGGGACTCCAAGGGAGCTCATAGCCGTCTACGAGGAGAAGCTCCGGAGAAAGGAGGAGGAGCTTGAGAGCGCCAAGAAGGACGCGGAGATGCTGGCCGAGAAGTACTACGACGACGTCGTCTTCTATCAGGAACTCATGGAGAACGAGCGCGACAAGTCAACCGTGCTGCCGATGCTCGCCAGAACGAACATGACCTTCGCTCTGACCGGCTGGCTTCCAAGGAGCGACGTCCCCAGGGTCCTGGAGGGCATCAAGAGGGTAACCAACGGCACGGCCTACATCAACATCAGGGAGCCCACCGGGGAGGAGCTGGAGGAGATTCCGATAAAGCTCAAAAACCCCGGCTGGGCAAGACCCTTCGAGATGCTCACCGAAATGTACGGTGTCCCCAAGTACAACGAGATAGACCCGACGCCGATAATAACCTTCACCTACTCGTTCTTCTTCGGATTCATGCTCACCGACTTCATGTACGGTCTCATAATAGCGATAATAGCTGCCCTCCTCGTCAAGGGGCACAAGAAGTTCAACGACGGCACCTACAAGTTCGCCTACACCCTGCTGATAAGCTCGTTCTTCACCATGGCGATGGGAGTTATCTTCGGCAGCTACTTCGGCAACGCCCTTGACCTCGCGGGATTCACCGTTCCGCGCGTCTGGGACACCTTCCAGGACGCCCTCGTGGTGCTTCAGCTGGCCCTGGCGATAGGTATAGCCCACCTCTTCACCGGCTACACCGTCGGCTTCATAGTCAAGCTCAAGAACGGCGAGACCAAGGATGCGATACTCGACCAGCTCTCATGGATGCTCATAATACTCGGAATAACCTTCCTGTTCCTCGCCAGCAAGAACCCGTCCCTGGGCATGCCGGGCAAGGCGCTCTTCGGAGTCGGCCTGGTGCTCTTCATACTCAGCGAGCTCAAGAACGGTGCACTGGCGGTCCTCCTGGTCATCTCGGACTTCTTCGGCTTCGTGGGCAGCTGGCTCAGCTACGCGAGGCTCATGGCGCTCGCCCTAGCGACGGCAGGAATAGCAATGGTCGTCAACATACTGGCCCAGATGGTCTGGGGCGTGAGCATCGGCCCCGTTCCCATAGGCATACTCATTGGAATCATACTGTTTGCAGGCGGCCAGCTGTTTTCGGTCGCCATCAACGCCCTCGGAGCGTTCGTTCACTCGCTCCGTCTGCAGTACGTTGAATTTTTCGGAACGTTCTACTCAGGTGAAGGTAAACCCTTCCAGCCCTTTAGGGCAAAAAGAGAAGTTTCCGAGCTGGAGTTTGAAGCTTAAGGAGGTGCATGAAAGATGGACCCGATAGTTTACGTATCCCTCGGTGCGGCCCTTGCCGCAGGAATAGCTGGAGCCGCTTCGGCCTTTGGTGTCGGTATAGCCGGTGCCGCAGCGGCCGGAGTCGTCGCCGAGGATGAGAGGAACTTCAAGAACGCCCTCATCCTTGAGGGTCTGCCAATGACCCAGAGTATATACGGCCTCATTACCCTGTTCCTCATCCTGATGGTTTCAGGAATCCTCGGTGGCGGCTTCAAGTTCACCGACCCAAGCAACATGGACAACATCGTCAAGAGCGCCATCCTCCTCGGTGCAGGTCTCACCGTCGGCCTCACCGGTCTCTCGGCAATACCGCAGGGAATCATCGCCAGCGCGAGCATCGGTGCGGTTGCCAAGAACCCGAAGACCTTCACCCAGGGAATCATATTCTCCGCTATGGCGGAGACCATGGCCATCTTCGGTCTCGTCGGCGCTCTGATCATGATAGTCACCGGAGTCGGCTTCTGACTCCGTCCAAAACTTTCTTTATAGGCCAAGGAGGAAGGAGGATGGATGGAGCAGAGCTGATCATACAGGAGATAAACAGGGAAGCGGAGCAGAAGATACAGTACATACTCAGCGAGGCCCAGAAGGAGGCAGAGAAGATTAAGGAAGAGGCGAGAAAGAGGGCCGAGGCGAAAGCCGAGTGGATACTAAGGAAGGCCCAGACCCAGGCCGAGACTGAAAAACAGCGCATAATTGCCAACGCCAGGCTTGAGGTCAGGAAAAAGCGCCTTGAGGTGCAGGAGAAGCTCATCCAGGAGGTAATAACCGCCCTGAGGGAGAGACTCGCGGAGCTCCCCGAGGAGGAGTACTTCCCGATGCTCATCGACCTCACGGTTAAGGCCCTCGAAGAGCTCGGCGGGGAGGCGTGCCTTATACGCTCCAACGAAAAGACCCTGAGGCTCATTGAGGGCAAGCTCGATGAGTTCAGGGAAACCGTTGCGGCGAAACTCGGAAGGGACGTGGAGATAAGCCTCGGCGAGCCGATATCAACCATAGGCGGCGTCCTGGTTGAGACCCCCGACGGGGCGGTAAGGGTGGACAACACCTTCGAGTCAAGGATAGAGAGGTTTGAGGGCGAGCTCAGGGCAGAGATAGCCAAGGCTCTCTTCGGGTGAGGTTAATGGAAGCAGGAGCCGTAAGCGGAATCCTCAACACGACACTGGCTGTAGTATTCGTATGGGTGGGATACAAGACGGCCAGGATAGTCTGGAAATACACGCCCTACTCCTACCCCAACGCCAGGATAAAGGCGATGGAGGCGAAGCTCCTCACCGAGCAGCGCTTCAACGAGCTGGCCGAGAGCAGAACGCTGCAGAACTTCGTCGTCAGCCTGGAGGACACCGACTACAAGGACTACCTCACCGACGTTTCAACCTACACCGTCGAGGAGATAGAGAGAGCCTTAGAGAGGGCCCTCGCCGGAACCTACGAACTCATGATTAAGATTCTCCCGAAGAGGGTCAGCCCCTTCTTCAGGTTCATGCTTGAGGAGTGGGACGTCAGGAACATAGCCAGCGTGGTCAAGGCCAAGTTCGCCGGCGAGGTTGCGGGCGACTACGTCATGGATATCGGTCCAATGCTCCCCAAGGTAAAGGCAATGGCAGAGGCAAAGACCATGGAGGAGATACTCGTAATCCTTGAGGGCACCCCCTACGAGGAACCCTACCAGAGACTGCTCCTCGGGGAGATATCGCTCCAGGAGTTCGAAACCGAACTCTACAGGATGCACTACGGAAAGCTCCTCAGCTACGCCCTCTCGCGGAAGGAGGACGAGCGCGTTATCCTTGAGGAGTTCGTCAGACTCAAAATCGACAAGACCAACATACTCACCGTTCTCAGGGCAAAGGCCGCTGGAATGACCGCGGAAGAGATAAGGCCGCTGATAATCCCTGGCGGAAGCGTAAAGCTCGACCCGCTCCTCCACGTCGACGACCTGAGCATGGCTTTGGCCGAGCTGGACTCAACGAAGTACGGAAAGGTCATCAGGGACGTCAGGGAGGAAGTCGAGAGGGACCTCAGCGTCCTTGAGAGGGCCCTTGAGAGGCACATCCTTGAGAGGATGAACGAGCTCAACAGGTTCTACCCGCTCAGCGTCGCCGCACCGCTGAGCTACATCCTCCAGAGGGAGAGGGAACTCAGGAAGCTCAGGGCGATAGCGAAGCTCATCGAGGACGGCGTTCACCCTGAGAGGATAAAGGAACTCGCGGGTGATGTTGCATGAAGATAGCCGTGCTTGGCGATAAGGACACCGCGCTCGGCTTCAAGCTGGCCGGTGCCCATGAGGTTTATTCCTTCGACGACACCCCGCTTGATATGGAGAGGCTCCGGAACAAGCTGAAGGAGCTCGTCGAGAGGGACGACATCGGAATAATCCTGATAACCGAGAGATTCGTTGGGAAGGTTGAACTTCCGGAGGTTACCGTTCCAATCATCCTTCAGGTGCCGGACAAATCCGGCTCCAGGCTTGGTGAAGAGGCGATCAAGGAGATAGTTAGAAGGGCAATTGGTGTTGAGCTGAAGAGGTGAACCGAAATGGGAAGGATAATTCGTGTTACGGGTCCGCTCGTCGTTGCCGACGGAATGAAAGGCTCCAAGATGTACGAGGTCGTTCGTGTCGGCGAAATGGGGCTCATAGGAGAAATCATCCGCCTTGAGGGCGACAAGGCGGTCATCCAGGTCTACGAGGAAACCGCCGGCATAAGGCCCGGGGAGCCTGTTGAAGGAACCGGCGCCTCTCTGAGCGTTGAGCTCGGCCCCGGACTGCTCACCGCAATGTACGACGGTATCCAGAGGCCTCTTGAGGTTCTCAGGGAGCTGAGCGGCGACTTCATCGCGAGGGGTCTCACCGCCCCGGCCCTTCCGAGGGACAAGAAGTGGCACTTCACGCCCAAGGTCAAGGTCGGCGACAAGGTCGTTGGCGGCGACGTTCTCGGCGTCGTTCCCGAGACCAGCATCATCGAGCACCGCGTTCTCGTCCCGCCCTGGGTGGAGGGCGAGGTAGTAGAGATTGCTGAAGAGGGCGACTACACCATCGAGGAGGTCATAGCCAAGGTGAAGAAGCCGGACGGGAGCATCGAGGAGCTCAGGATGTACCACCGCTGGCCGGTTCGTGTCAAGAGGCCCTACAAGAGGAAGCTTCCGCCGGAGGTTCCGCTCATCACCGGCCAGAGGACGATAGACACCTTCTTCAGCCAGGCAAAGGGTGGAACCGCCGCAATCCCCGGCCCGTTCGGTTCAGGAAAGACCGTTACCCAGCACCAGCTGGCAAAGTGGAGTGACGCCCAGGTCGTCGTTTACATAGGCTGCGGCGAGCGCGGAAACGAGATGACCGACGTCCTTGAGGAGTTCCCCAAGCTCAAGGACCCGAAGACCGGAAAGCCGCTCATGGAGAGAACGGTTCTCATAGCCAACACCTCGAACATGCCGGTCGCGGCCCGTGAGGCCTCAATCTACACAGGAATCACCATCGCCGAGTACTTCAGGGACATGGGTTACGACGTGGCTCTGATGGCCGACTCGACGAGCAGGTGGGCGGAAGCGCTCCGTGAGATTTCCGGCCGTCTTGAGGAGATGCCCGGTGAGGAAGGTTACCCGGCCTACCTCGCGAGCAAGATAGCGGAGTTCTACGAGCGTGCTGGAAGAGTCGTTACCCTCGGAAGCGACGAGAGGATTGGAAGCGTCTCCGTCATCGGTGCCGTTTCGCCGCCCGGTGGAGACTTCAGCGAGCCGGTCGTTCAGAACACCCTCCGTGTCGTCAAGGTCTTCTGGGCGCTCGATGCAGACCTGGCTAGGAGGAGGCACTTCCCGGCCATCAACTGGCTGAGGAGCTACTCCCTCTACATCGACGCCATCCAGGACTGGTGGCACAAGAACGTCGACCCCGAGTGGAGGAAGATGCGCGACCAGGCCATGGCGCTCCTCCAGAAGGAGGCCGAACTTCAGGAAATCGTCCGTATCGTCGGTCCGGATGCACTGCCCGACAGGGAGAAGGCGGTGCTCATCGTCACCAGGATGATACGTGAGGACTTCCTCCAGCAGGACGCCTTCGACGAGGTCGACACCTACTGCCCGCCGAAGAAGCAGGTAACCATGATGCGCGTTATACTCAACTTCTACGACAGGACCATGGAGGCCGTTGAGAGGGGAGTTCCCGTCGACGAGATAGCCAAGCTCCCGGTCAAGGAGAAGATAGGACGTATGAAGTTCGAGCCCGACATCGAGAAAGTTGCCGCGCTCATAGACGAGACCAACGCTCAGTTTGAAGAGCTCTTTAAGAGGTACGGGGCGTGATAGCATGCCGGGAATGGAGTACTCAACCGTTAGCAAGATTTACGGGCCGCTCATGATCGTCCAGGGCGTCAAGGGCGTAGCCTACGGTGAGGTCGTTGAGATTGAGACCGAGAGCGGTGAGAAAAGGAAGGGACAGGTTCTTGAGGCCAGGGAAGACATGGCAATCGTCCAGGTCTTCGAGGGAACGCGCGATCTCGACATCAAAACGACACGCGTCCGCTTCACCGGCGAGACCCTCAAGGTCCCGGTCAGCATGGACATGCTCGGCAGAATCTTCAACGGTATTGGAAAGCCGATCGACGGGGGCCCGGACATAATCCCCGAGGACAGGCGCGACGTCCACGGTGCTCCCCTCAACCCGGTCGCCCGTGCTTATCCTAGGGACTTCATCCAGACCGGTGTCTCGGCCATAGACGGAATGAACACCCTCATCCGCGGTCAGAAGCTGCCCATCTTCAGCGGTTCCGGATTGCCGCACAACATGCTCGCGGCCCAGATAGCTAGGCAGGCCAAGGTCCTCGGTGAGGAGGAGCAGTTCGCCGTCGTCTTCGCGGCGATGGGTATCACCTACGAGGAAGCCAACTTCTTCAAGAAGAGCTTCGAGGAGACCGGTGCGATAGAGAGGGCAGTCCTTTTCCTCAACCTCGCCGACGACCCGGCCATTGAGCGTATCATCACCCCGCGCATGGCGCTGACGGTTGCCGAGTACCTCGCCTACGACTACGACATGCAGGTTCTGGTTATACTCACGGACATGACCAACTACGCGGAAGCTCTGCGTGAGATTTCCGCGGCGAGGGAAGAGGTTCCAGGAAGGCGCGGTTATCCCGGTTACATGTACACTGACTTGGCGACCATCTACGAGCGTGCCGGTCGTGTCAGGGGCAGGAAGGGTTCCATCACCCAGGTGCCCATCCTGACGATGCCCGACGACGACATCACCCACCCGATTCCGGATTTGACCGGCTACATCACCGAGGGCCAGATAGTCCTCAGCAGGGAGCTGCACAGGAAGGGTATCTACCCGCCGATAGACGTCCTTCCGTCGCTCAGCCGTCTGATGAAGGACGGTATCGGTAAGGGAATGACCAGGGACGACCACCCGCAGCTCAGCCAGCAGCTCTACGCGGCCTACGCCGAAGGAAGGTCTCTCAGGGACCTCGTTGCAGTCGTCGGTGAAGAAGCTTTGAGCGAGACCGACAGGAAGTACCTCAAGTTCGCGGACAGGTTCGAGAGGGAGTTCATCGCCCAGAGGTATGACGAAGACAGGAGCATCTTCGAGACCCTCGACCTCGGCTGGGAGCTCCTCGCCGAGCTGCCGGAGAGCGAGCTCAAGCGTGTCAGGAAGGAGTACATCCTCAAGTACCACCCCAAGTACAGGAAGAGGGAGGGCTGACCTCCCCTCAATCTTTAGGTGGTCGAGATGGCAGAGCTTCTCAACGTCAAGCCCACCCGTATGGAACTCCTGAACCTCAAGAGGCGCATTAAGCTGGCCAAGAAGGGCCACAAACTCCTCAAGGACAAGCAGGACGCCCTCGTCATGGAGTTCTTCACGATATACGACGAGGCCCTGAGCCTCCGCGAGGAGCTGGGCAGGAAGATGGCCGAGGCCTTTGCGGCCCTTCAGGCGGCGGAGATAGACGTCGGGACGCTGCGCCTCAGGGAGATAGGCCTCTCCGTGAAGCCCAACAGGGAGGTCGAGATAAGAAGGAGGAACGTGATGGGCGTTCCGGTTCCGCTCATCGAGGCCGAGTCCTTCAGGAGGAGCACAAACGAGCGCGGCTACGCATTCGTATCGAGCTCGGCCAAGGTGGACCTCGCCGCCGAAAAGTTCGAAGAGGTTCTCGACCTAGCGGTCCGCCTGGCGGAGGTGGAAGAGACCCTCAAGAGGCTCGCGAAGGAGATAGAGGTCACCAAGAGGCGCGTCAATGCCCTTGAGTACATAATCATTCCGCGCATGGAGGCGACGGTGAAGTTCATCAAGGGGCGCCTCGACGAGATGGAGCGCGAGAACTTCTTCAGGCTCAAGAGGGTCAAGGCTTTAATCGAGGCCAGGGGCGGTTCCTGAGCCCTTTGCATTCCATTTTTCCAGTCAGGCGTTTATGTAGGTGCTTGTGTAGGCAAATCGCTTAAATATTACCTCTTCGTAGTCTTCTCTCGGTGGTGGGGATGGGGGAGTACCTGATACAGCCCGGGCTCGACCCGTGGAAGGATCACGTCCTCTACCGCGATGATGAGCACCTCGTCGTCTACCTCGGAACCCAGGAGGGCGGAGAGGACGTTGACGTCAACAGCTACCTGATAGTCAGCAGGGGAAAGGGAATCCTAATAGACCCCGGTGGGTACAAAATCTTCTCAAAGGTCCTTGCCAATGTCTCAAAGTACGTCGATCCGAGGGATATCGAGTATGTCTACATCTGCCACCAGGACCCGGATGTGGCTGGAAGTTTACCCCTCTGGAGGGAGGTCAGCAATGCAAAAATAATAGTCCACTGGCTCTGGACACGATTCCTGCCCCACTTCGGTTTTGAGGACGCAAAGGCAATAACCCACGAACTGCCTGACGAAGGGGAGACGATGGCCTTCGGGGCAACGACGCTTGAGTTCATCCCGGCCCATTTCCTCCACAGTCCCGGGCACTTCACTATATACGACCACAGGAGCAAGTTCCTCTTCACTGGGGACATAGGAATAGCGCTCCTTGATGACCCATATATAGTGGTCGAGAACATTGAAAAGCACATACAGGCCATGAGACCGGTCCATGAGAGACTCATGCCGACGGGCAAGGCCATAAAGGCATGGCTCGACAGGGTCAGGTTTCTCGAAGTTGAGGCTATACTGCCCCAGCACGGGGCTATAATACCCAAGAGGTTCATACAGCGCTTCTATGACTTTCTTGAGAACCTCAAGTGCGGTGTTGACCTCTACCGCTGAGGTGATAGTATGAACGTCAGGAGCATCGAGAAAGCATCGAACGCCTTGGCGCAGTCAGTCCGTATAAAGACTTCCAGCAGAGAGTCCAGCAAAATCATAGACGAGCTGGCGGAGCAGATCAGCGGGCAGTTTCTTGATAACAACATGGTGATTATCGAGAACATCGAGAAGCTGTCCCAGGTGATGAAAGAACTTGAGAAGTTCCAGGAGGAGTTCCTCCCGTTCTTCCAGCGCTTTGAGGTTTTCGCTCAGGAATTCAACACCCTCGTTGAAAACTTGGAGTATGTTTCGCGAATAAGCGACTCGATAGCGAGTGTGGCCAAGCAAACAAACCTTGTTGCCCTGAACGCTTCGATAGAGGCCGCCCGTGCCGGTGAGGCGGGCAGAGGCTTCGCGGTAGTCGCGGACGAGATTCGAAAGATGGCCGTCCAGACGATGAACCTCGCCAAGGAAATCAAGGACTTCAATACCCGCGTCATGGGCCAGCTTGAAACCCTTCGCGATGCCCTGGCTGTGATGGACAGGATTAAGGAGGGAACCGATATACTTGGCAGGGACATTGAGGCAATGGTTGAGATAAGCTCGGTCCTCGATGAGATTTCGCGTGAGCAGGAGGATATAGTCAACGACATAAAGAGGCTCAAAGGAATCGCCCTGGCCTTGAGGAAATTCGCTGACATGCAGGATAAGTACAACAAGGAGCTGGCTTCCCTCCTTAGGATGATGGTCAGCGAGTATGCGAAGGAACAGATGGAATCCGAGTCGTGAGGTGTTTTCCATGACCAAGAGGTTGTATTACTCTGACCCATACATTAAGGAGACCACCGCGCGGGTGGTTGATGTTAAGAACCTCGGTAACGGTCTGGTCGAGGTGCTATTGGACAGGACGATTTTCTATCCGGAGGGCGGAGGTCAGCCTTCGGACAGGGGCCTGATAGAAGGAGACGGCTTCACGATAGAGGTCACGAAGGTCAAGGAGAGGGAGGAAATCTGGCACGAGGGAGTAATCGCGGGCAGGCTCCCGGAGAGGGGAGAGAAGGTCACACTTAAGATCGACTGGGACTGGAGATACGAGAACATGAAAAACCACACCGGCCAGCACATTCTCTCTGCCGTCCTTAAGGAACTCTACGACCTTGACACGACGGGCTTCCAGATTTTCGAGCACTACAACAAGATTGAAGTTAACGGCGGGCTCGACTGGGAGATGATTACTAAAGCTGAAATCGAGGCCAACAGAATAGTCTCCGAGGGAATCCCCGTAACCATCGAGGAGTTCAAGTACCTGCCGGATGACCTCGTCAAGACACTGAGGAAGCACGTGAGCAAGGTAACGGACAGGGTCAGGATAGTGAGCATAGGTAACGTTGACAAAACTCCCTGCGGAGGAACTCACGTGGGGAACACCTCCGAGATAGGCACAATAAAGATCCTCCGCTTCTACAAGAAGTCCAAGAACCTCTGGAGAATAGAGTTCGTGGCTGGCAATAGGGCATTAAAAACGCTTAACGAACTTTTGGAGGACTACTGGAAAGCTCTGGATGAAATGCCCAACAAGAACAGGCCCCTATTTGAGCGCGTTGGAGAGCTCAAGGCGGAGATGGATTCCCTTGAGGGAAGGCTTGACGAACTCAGGCGCGAACTCTGGCGCTGGAAGAAATTGGCTTTGATTGACAAGGCGGAGGAGGTAGGTCACTACAACGTCATCTCCCTAGTTGAGAAGTGGCCGATGAAGGATGCCCAGGCCTTTGCCGTCAACTTTGTGGAAGAGAACCCCGGATTGATACTCCTCCTAGCGAGCGAGGACTACGTTCTCTTCGCAAGGAACGAAGAGGTGGATGTGTCGATGAGGGACCTTCTCTCTAAAGTTATCGAGGAATTCGGCGGCAAAGGCGGTGGAACCGACAACCTTGCGAGGGGAAGAATCGAGGCCGAGCCAGAGGATGTACTAGATGTTGCAAGGGAAATTCTTCGCGAGATTATTGGGGCATGACATTGAGCGTCGAAACTTTTTATATCTTTCAGTTGTTAAATCTCCGGTGCTCCATGAGCCTGAAGAGGATAGTGCTCAGGTACATCATCGTAACCCTGTTCGTTGCCTCGTCCTCGGCTATGCAATTACTGAGGGCCGTCGTCCCCTACGCGCTCTCATACTCTACCCTGCTCTTCGCTCAGATGATAGCCGTGGTCTCGATACTCGGCCTTTTCCAGATAATTCCAGGCGTTAACTGGGCTCCTTCGTGGCCGAGGCCTTCACCCAGAACGCCATCTATTCCCTCTGGTGGTGGCCGATTTCACCCTCCATCGTCATAATCCTCGTCAGCATCGGACTAACGCTGCTCTCCAACGGCTCATCTGGTTCATCTGGTTAGGAACATCTCTTCCATGCTCAGGTTTATCAGCACGAAGGCCATGGCGAAGAGCGCCAGCGCCACCCCGATGGGTACCACTATCCACCACGCCATACTGAAGAGCTGGTTTTCGGTTATCATGCTCCCCAGCAGGGTTCCCCAGTTGAAGCCGGGTATCGCCTCGAAGAAGCCCAGCAGCGAAACGAGCGCGACGACCTTCGGCATAACTATTGAGAACTGGTAGACGCTGTAGGGCAGAACCGCCCTGGATACGTGGTGTTTCAGTATCCACCACCTCGAACCCCCGAGGCTCACCGCTGACTCCACGTACTCCTTGCTCAGTTCAGTCTCAACAAGCGCCCTGACGTTTCTCGCTATCTTTCCGAAGAGGAGAAATCCCATCAGGAGAACAAAGCTCCAGAAGGGCACCTCCAGGTGGCCGCCGTACGTGACTTCGGCGGTGACGGGAATCATCATGACCATCACGGGAACCAGTGGCAGTATGGTCGAGAGCTTCGTCAGACCGTCCGTTATCGCACCTGCAATGCCCGAGAGGGCGCTCAGGACTCCGAGCGTGGCCCCTATGGCAACCGTCGTCAGGCCGACGGCCACCACCATCTCCATGGTTTCTCTCAGCCCCCATATGAAGCCCTGCCAGATGTCCCTCCCGGTTGAATCCGTTCCCATGAGTCCGTAGACCTTCCCGAGCACCCGAACCTCCGGTTCGTCATCAGCGGTTATCTCAAGAACGTACGTGCCCTTTTCCAGACCCTCCTTGTCGGTGAATATCGGGGTGAGCCCTCCCCCAAAGATAAGGTCCGAGTCCGTATAGTTCAGTCCCTTTTCCCGGGCTATCCTCTGCATGGTTAAAAACATCATGCCCAGCCGTATACGCTCACCCGATAGCCCCCGGTACAGTGTGTACTCCCTGCCGTCCGGCAGGGTCAGGTTCACCGTGATTTCCTCGGGGAACTCCGTGTATATCATTATATCCTGGGGGGCATCGGAATAGTGGAAGTTGTACTCGTAGGTGTAAACGTTTCCGTCTATCCTTGAAGGGGTCAGGTTTTCGGTTGGGGGCAGGTTCTTCCCAAAGAGATTGACCCATTCGGGCGGCACGAGCTTGGGATTGTCCGCCCAGTACATCTTATTGTTCCAGTTGTCTATCGCCTCCTTGTTGGCCAGTTTTGGCCCCAGTGCCGCGGCCAAGAGGTAGAATATGAGTATTGCGGCGGCGATTCTTATTTTAATGGGCACCCTTCTCATCTGCGTCCCTCCCTTCCCACTCTGGGGTCGAGGTGTATGTAGAGCGACTCCATAACGACTGCGTTTATGAAGTAGAAGAGCAGCATCACGAATGCTGCGAAGAAAACCCCGTAGCTGCTGTAGTAGAACGTCACACCCTCCACACTGTGCCCTATCCTGAAGGAGTGCGCGAGTATCCAGCCCACGCCGTGGATGTTGAAGATAATCTCCACAACAAACGCGCTCATCAGAATCTCCAGAAAGTTGTACGTGGTGAACGTAAGGAACGCAGGCAGCGCCGTTCTCAGGAGTTTCCTCATTATCTTCCCGTCGGGCAGTCCCCTCGCCCTGTCGTACAGAACGTGTCCCTCCGTGCTCTCGAACTTGATGAGGTTCCTCACGTTAAAGGCGTACTCCCATATCATCGCCACCACGAGGGTTAGAACCGGGAGGAGAAGCCCCACGATATATGCCAGTGGAAGGGAGCCCCCGTTTATCAAGGCATCCCGCAGATGGCCTTCAAAGTCCATGGGAAGAAGCGACATCCTCCAGTACAGAGTGTAGAGGAGCACCACCGCTATGAACCAGGAGGGAATGGCCGAGAAGAGGGGCGTGAGCACGGATAACAGCCTGTCGGTCCATCCACCTCTGTAGCCCGCCCTCAGCCCGAGGTAGAGGCCGAAGGTCAGTATGAACAGCTCGGTAAAGATGACCAGCAGGAGGCTCTTCAGGATGTAGGTGTAGTACTCGTATCCGCCCCGGGTTTTAGCGTGAAGGTTGGTGAAAAAGTTGTAAACGACCCGAAGATGGTCCTTCATAAGCTCCTTTTTGCTGGATATTCCGAGGGCGTCCATCGCCATCTCTCTCGCCAGCTGTTCGAGGCTGACGTGCTTCTCTATGACTTTTTTGACGCTCTCCGGAAGGTGGTTAACCATATCTAGGTAGTCCCCATAGACATCGCTGTTGTAGAGGGTTGCGTTTATGTTGCCGATGACCGCCATGTAATCCAGGATTAGGACACCGATTATAAACAGAACCAAGTTCTTAACGATCACCTGAAGGTATAAATGCCATCTTCCGTGCATTGGTACCCCCCGTTTTACGTTGATGTAAACCTTTAAAAATCTAATGCAGGAGAGTGTTAACATTCCAACAATGGCACTGTGGAGAAGAACTCGGAAGAAAATCGTAACGATTAGTTCTGGATGAAACCGTAAAGTTTGGAGTTACGGGTCCTTATCAATGCCCAAACGTTCCATCACGAGCTTCCTCTGCCACTCAGGAACGCGCGGTTTCGCCGCTTCCCTCTCGGCTTTCTCCCTTTCCATGAGACCGTAGCGAACGAGGGCGGCTATTCTTCTGTGCTCGAAGCTGTGACCGTGCCTCTCCCAGTAGCGCTCCAGCGCCGGCCCGAGGACGAGGCAGTTGGTTGTGTAGCCGGGTAGCTCTGGGAACTCGAAGGGGAGCCCCTTGAGGATTTTAATCCTCTCGCTCTCCGGCATCAGAGAGAGGAGCCTTATCTGAATTATCCCTCCCTTCATAGGTCTGTAGGGATGATGGCCGAAGGGAAGCTCGTGGCCGGTTATGATGTGCTTATAGCCGTTTTTGAGTGCGTACTTTCTGAGCTTCTCCATGGTTCTCTTCGAGCAGCGCCTGCACGGGGATTCCGCCTTCAGAAGGGCCTCGCGGAATATGTCGGAGTAGTCGTAGCGCAGGACTTTGAACTGGACGCCGAGGTGCTCCGCTATTCGTCTCGCGTTCTCTACCGCTTCCCCCGCCATTAGCCCGTGGTCTATCATGACCGCCTCAAGCTCCGGAACCCTGTAGGCCTCTTTAGCCAGATAGAGGGCAACTACGCTGTCTTTGCCTCCGGAATAGGCAACGATTGCCCTATCAACACCCTCCATGAGTTCTTCAAGCTCCCTCCTTATCCTCCCGCGGTCGGGGGGATGCCTCCGATAGATTTGGCACTCCCTGCAGACTGGCTTTCCGTCTATGATGTCTATCTTTGCCGTTCTCTCGTCGTGGATGCAGAACGAGCACTTGAGCATGGTCAAAGGAACGGGTTGCCCCTTAAAAATGCTACCGTCCAAGTCTGGGCATCTTGGATTTGGCCTTCACCACTGTCTCGTCCGTCTTCGCCTTGCCCTTTTTCGTTGCAAAGAAGCCGATCGTCGCTATAGCGTTCTGGAGGAGTATTCCGCGGTTGTTTCTGGCTATTAACCAGCCGAAGAGAAGACCGAACGCCAGTCCCGCGAGCCAGAGCGAGAGAATGAACGTGTTGGCGCTCATACCGTTCGGGCTGAGTGTTACGGAGAAGGCCTTGTACGCCAGGGCGAAAGCCACTACGAAAACCGTTTCCAGCAGTATCGAAAGCTTGGTAGCCGTTCCAACGATGCCGAGTAGTCTGCTATCCTCGGTGTGCTCGTCTATGAGCCTCTGGTCGTGGAGGCCGTAGACGAGAGTTTTGGTTATGTTCGCCCCGCTTCTGAAGGCCAGGAATCCGAACAGCGCCGCCGTCCATGCGGCCCCCCAGAGCTTCCAGAATGCCCAGATACCTACGGCTATCCAGATCGGTGTGTAGAGTTTCGCAAGGCTCTTCTTTTCGTTTTCCGGGATATCCAGCTTCAGAACCTTTCTCCAGGTCATTCCGGCGAGGCTTCCGAAGGCCCTCATGAGCATCAGGGATAGGTTGATGAAGAGGAAAACCGCTAGGAAGAAGAGGGCAAACAGTTCCCTCAGCATGCCTACCCCTCAAAGACGTTAAAGATGTTCAAGAATAAAAAAGTTTATTCGGTTTTCTTCCTCTTCATCGCCGGTGCCACGTCCCTGGCGACGCGCCTCGCGCTGAAGAGCGTCAGCGGATCCATCGTCCTGTACACCGCCAGCTGGCAGCCGCTTATCCGGACGTCTATGTACTCCTTCGCCGCCATAGCTGCCTTCAGGTATTCCTTTACGCTCTCCGCCCGCTCGAAGTCGAGGCCGGCCTTTTTCAGCCTCTCCACGTTGAGTTCGTGAATCGTGAGCGGCTGGAGCATCATTTCGTCCACACCAAGCGAGGCGGCGAGTTCCGCTATCTTTGGTATGTCATCGTCGTTGATGCCGGGCATGAAGATGGTTCTAACGACGGAGCGGACGCCTTTGTCCCTGCCCACTATCCTCAGGGCGTTGACGACGGCATCGAAGGTGTCCGCGTTGGTTATTCTGAGGTGCTTCTCCCTGCTCGCCGCGTCGAGGCTTATCATGACCAGGTCGAAGTCGAGTTTGCCCCACAGTTTCTCCGTCAGCAGTGAGCCGTTGGTCTGGAGGTCGAGTCTCGCCTTTGGAAACCTCTCCCTAAGCATTCTGTTCACTTCAACTATACGGGGGCTTATCAGCGGCTCGCCGTACTGGGAAACGGTTATCGCGTATGGGTCATCCCAGCCGTAGTAGCCGGGCTTTGGGGCCTTCCCGAGCTTTACCGCGACGTTCGAGTAGCAGAAGATGCAGTCGTGGTTGCAGGCAGGCGTTAACTCGTAGCTCGGGTGGTGAACGGGATTCGGGTTGCTCAAATCAAGCCCCTGACAGCCCTGACAGTGGGTGGGGAACTCCAAATCCATGACGAACTTCTTCAGCAGTCTGGCCTCCCTGTTCTCAAGAATCTGGGGCTCAACGCCCATGCTTCTCGCGAACTCCTCCCAGCTGTACTTCATCCTCTCACCGGCCGAAGCGGAGAAAAGGGGTTTAAAAAGGTGATTGGTCAGAGCAGTCCCCTCAGCTGGAAGCCGTCGAAGACCGGTCCATCCCTGCAGACGAGATACTTTCCGAGGTTGCAGGAGCCGCAGACGCCGATTCCGCACTTCATGTAGCGCTCGGCCGATACCTGGACGTTTTCGTAGTCCATGACCCTGAGAACGGCCCTCAGCATCGGCTCCGGGCCGCAGGCGTAGACCCTGTCAAACTCCCCCTTTCTCCCGGCGAGAACCTCCGTTGGAAAGCCCTTTCTCCCCGCGGAGCCGTCGTCGGTCGTGATTACTACTTCATCCACGTAGTTCTCGATGTCCATCAGCGCAAGCTCATCCTTCGAACGGGCGCCGTAGATGAGGGTCACCGCCTCAAGCTTACCCCGATGCTGCCTCGCGAAGGCGTAGAGTGGTGGGATCCCTATGCCGCCGCCGAGGAGGGCGACGTTCTTTCCTTTCGGTTCGAAGCCCCTGCCGTAGGGTCCCCTGATCCAGATGTAATCACCCTCAGCCAGCTCGAAGAGCCGGGAGGTGAATGGGCCTACCCTCTTGACGACTATCAAATCGTTCCAGGCCAGGCTGAAGGGCTTCTCCCCAACCCCCGGGAGCCATGTCATTATGAACTGCCCCGCGGTGAATTCGAGCTTTTTATCGAAGCGGAACGCTTTAACGTCCCTGGCGACTTCCCAAACTTCCCTAAGCCCTACCCTTTCCAGCATTTATCCTAACCCCCTGAGGCTTTCCTAGGATTTCATCGTCCTCCATAACGAGTTCTCCACGGAGAATCGTCATTATGACCTTCCCCTCCAGTTTTCTGCCCTCCCACGGGCTCCACTTTGCCTTCGTGTAGAACTCCTCCGGCTTAACCGTCCACTCCCTTTTCAAGTCCACCACGGTGAAATCGGCATCCCTGCCAACTTCGAATCCCTTGTTTCTTATCCCGAATACCCTAATCGGATTCGTGTGCATCTTCTCAACGATGTCGGAAAGCTCAAGCATCCCCCTGTTCACCGCGTCAAGAAGGAGTGCCACCTCCGTTTCCAGTCCTGGAATTCCCGCCGCTCCGGATTCCTTATCCTCCTGCGTGTGGGGTGCGTGGTCGCTGGCTATGAGTGGAACCCTGGAAAAGTTCCTCCAGAGCGCCCTCCTGTGTTCCTCGTCCCTCAGCGGGGGATAAACTTTGAGGAGCGGGTTCCTCTCATAGTCCTCCCTCGTCAGAAAGAGATGGTGTGGTGTAACCTCGAAGCTTACCCATTGGAGGTTCGCATTCAGTATTGCCTCCATTCCCCCTGCGGTGGAGACGTGACAGATGTTGAGGGGCTTTTTGAACCGCTTCGCGGCATTCAGGACGCGTTTTATGGCGGTTATCTCGGCCTCCGGCGGCCGTTCAGGTTTCTCATGGATTATTCTGGCGTCTTCGGCATGGACGCTTACAACCCCCGGAGCGCAGAGGTAGTCGCGTTCAAAATCCTCAGAAAAGATTCCGCCCGTCGAAGCGCCCATGAAAATCTTGTAGAAATCCGCATTCGTTTTCTCTGCTTCCGTGCAGTTGTCTCTGATGAGAAAGCTTAGGGCGTAGTCCGAGTACGCTCTCCCCATAAACCGCTTCTCTCTCCTCCGAAAAGTCCCGTAATCGATTATGGGTGGGTTGGTGTTCGGCATGTCAAAAACCGTCGTTATTCCTCCGTGTACAGCGGCCATCGTCCCGGTTTTCACGGTTTCCTTTTTTCCCTGCTCGAAATCCCTCAGATGGACGTGAACGTCTATAAGCCCCGGGAGGATGACCTTTCCGCGGTCGATTTTAATCTTTTCTTCTCCCTGCAATTCACCGAGGTATATTCGGGAAATTTTTCCCTCAAGAATCCCTATGCTCCCTTCCATCAGTTTCCTATCCTTTAAGAACTTCCCTTTGATGACAAGGTCGTACATAGCGCCCGCACTGGAATGGATGCTAGCCCATTTTAAGTTTTTTGCATGTTCATCCATGCTTGGGAGTATGAAACTGGGCGCTAACGATTTTTGGGGCTTTCCCCAACTGTTTGACCCCCCGATGTTGCCATATCTGCTTTGTGTATTCTCCTACAAATTTTTGTGTAGTTTTTAACAACGCAATGCCCATACGGTGTGTTTAAACGCCCTCATATGGATAACTAAGGTCTGTGGTTACTCTATTAAAGCAGATACTTTTACAAGAACGTAACCCTTAAATAGGCTTTCAATGTATATCTCCATGCCATTATACACCATATGTGGCAATATTGCCAAAAAGTGAAGGAGGCAGTGGAGTATGAAGAAGGCTTTGGGATTGTTTATTATGGGTTTGATGTTGTTTAGTTTGTTTGCTATCCACCCAGTTAGCGCGGCGAACTACACTCCGAAGGACATTCCGCTGAATAGCGACGAGGCCAAGGCCCGTTTCAAGGCCGACCTCCAGTGGTACCTCAAGTACGGCCACTTCGTCATCAGCAACGGTCCGTACATCCTCTCAATGTACTCTCCCGAGAATCTTTACCTCAAACTTGAGAAGTTTAATGGAAAGAGGAACGTTTTCAATGATGATCCCAAGCTCCCGAAGGAGGGCTACGCCGACGTTATTGAGTACCAGGGTGTCCAGAACGAGGAGACCATAATTCTCCAGGTCGCCAAAGGTGAGTTCGACATTGGTCTCTTCGCCTTTGGTGCCAACAAGTATCAGGGTCTTGGAAGCGATGTTCTAGCCAACCTCAACCTCTACAAGAGCGCCAGCTCCTCCGTTGAGCTGAGCATCAACCCGTACAAGGACCCTGACCAGGACGCCCCGATCGTCACCGTTGGTGACAAGGTTTACTTCAACCCGTTTGCCATCAGGAAGGTCAGGTTCGCCATGAACTGGCTCATCAGCAGGAACTACATCATCCAGAACATCTACCAGGGAAGCGGTGCCCCGGCCCTCAGCGGTATCACTCCGAGCGACCCGGCTGCCAAGTACTTCACTCCGGTTTACGATGCTCTCCACCTCACCGCCGACGGTAACGAGGATCTCGCCCTTAAGA
Organism: Thermococcus sp. 21S7; assembly: GCF_012027615.1. Lineage (NCBI taxonomy): Archaea > Methanobacteriati > Methanobacteriota > Thermococci > Thermococcales > Thermococcaceae > Thermococcus > Thermococcus sp. 21S7. The sequence goes on along the minus strand of NZ_SNUT01000009.1, from coordinate 5,123 downwards.
TGATAAGCGACGCCATGCAGGAGGCCGCCAAGCAGGTCGCCGCTGCCGGTCACACCCTTGAGAAGAAGGATGATGGCTACTGGTACTTTGACGGTCAGCCGGTTACCATCAAGTTCGTCATCCGTACCGAGGACGAGAGGAAGGACATAGGCCTTTACATCTCTGACCTCCTTGAGAAGAAGGTTGGATTCAAGGTTGACAGGATGCTCCTTGACAGGCAGAAGGCGAGCGAGATTGTCTTCAGGAAGCCAATCAGCACCTACGAGTGGAACCTCTACACCGGTGGTTGGGGTGCCGGTGGTCTCGGAAGCATGTACCCGGACTGGCAGATCTACTACTGGTACTCCCCGCTTGGCTACTACCCGAACTTCAACGACCCGAGGCACCAGCCCGACGTCACCGTTGAGGACGCCCTCAAGTTCATAGGCGACGGCAGCGTCACCGCCGGCCTGCAGAAGCTTGAGACCAAGTACTACACCAGCGAGGAGAGCCTCGGCCCGATACTCAAGTGGACCACCAAAGAGATTGGCTACCTCCTGCTTATGACCCAGTACACTGACCCGGCCACCAACACCACCATCGTCCTCAACAACGCCGACCAGTACTGGGACCTCCAGAAGATAGGTATCACCATCGGTATCATGGACAGCGTCAGGATCTTCCTCGTTGAGAACTGGGAGTTCTACCCGGTTAACAAGCAGAGGGTCACCGACATCATCAGCGACCCGAGTGTTGGTATCGCCAGCAGGTGGAGCATAATGAGCGCCAAGACCCCGGACAAGCACCTCAAGGTCGCCCAGTTCGCTTCAACCGGTGCCCTCTTCATGAGTGCCATCAACCCTGTTGCAGGTATTACAGACGTTTACAGCACCAGGCTCTGGCGCCTCATCCGCGACGCCGGCTATACTGTCAACTTCGACGGTATCTATGTCCCGTACAGGTGCAAGTGGACCCTTGAGAGGGGTGAGTTCACCGTTCCGGATGATGCCGTCATCTACAACCAGACCCAGGGCTGGATTGCCGCCCACGCCGGCGAGACCGCTAAGGTCAAGGTCACCGTCACCTGCGACATGGGTGAGTGGCAGAACGGTGTGAAGATGACCGTTGATGACATCAAGTACTACATCGCCTTCGTCTACACCTGGGCCTACAAGGACACCCCGGACGACCCGTACTACGACAGCTCCCTCAGTGACACTGCCGCCACCTACCAGACCTACCTCGGCTTCCAGTTCACCGACAACGGCTACGTCGTTTACGGCAACTACGTCCACCCGTTCGCCGACGACGTCACCGCTGCCAACTACGTCATCTACCCGAGCATGCCGTGGGAGCTGTACTGGGCCATGGGTGAGCTCGTCGCCAACGGCGACGCCTACGACGCCAGCAGCAAGTACTCCTTCAGCAGCAGCGGTGAGGGACTCCTCCAGCTCGACCTCCTCACTAAGCAGCACGTCGATGACCTCGCCAAGGTCATGCTGAAGATTTCGGGTCTCAGCTGGGACGACATAACCAAGACCCCGACCACCACCCAGCCGCCCAGCACGAGCACCACGAGCAGCCCCGGTGAGACCACGACCACGAGCACCACTCCGTCAGGCGGAGGCAACACGACCACCTACGTCGTCGTCGGCCTGGTAATAATCATCATCGCCGCGGCCGCTTGGTACTTCACCAAGAAGAAGTGAAGCTGTTTTCGTTCTTTTCCCCTCTTTTTGAAATTTTACTCGTGTTTCTGGCCGTCCTTCCTAAGTTTCATAGTGTACTCCAATGAAAATGTGCACATCTATGCAGTAAGATATATAAAGTCAGTTTTACAATGTTGAAAAAGATACATTAAACACGAGCAACCTACGTGGGGGTGAAAAAATGGGGTATCTAAAGTACCTGGTGTTTAGAATTCTGAACGCCATCCTTGTTCTGCTGATTGTGACGTTTATTATCTCGGCACTCTTTGTCAAGGTTGCGGAACAGAGCAACCTGGCAAAGATGAATGATGAAATGATGCAATGGGATAGAACCACGGGTCAGAATATTTTGAGAACACAGGGCCAGGACGCCTATGAAAAGGCGAAAGCCGAGCACGAGCAGTTCCTCAGGGAGAAGTACGAGCTCAACCTCCCGTACTGGCAGAAGGTCTACAATAAAGCCCTGCGCACTCTGAGGCTTGATTTTGGAACCACCACCACGCCCATCTTCGGAACCAACAATGTCTCCGACATCATCAAGGTTGCCGTTCCAAGGAGCATTCTGCTCTTCACGACCGCGACGATAATAGTTATTATCCTGGGTATCTTCCTTGGAGTCAGGGCCGCTAGGCACGCGGGCAGTGCCTTTGACAGGGGACTCTCCATCTTTGCGCTGCTCACCTACAGTCTGCCGATGTGGTGGACTGGAATGATGTTCCTTCTAATCTTCGCCTTCAAGCTCGGCTGGTTCCCGCTCAGCTCGATGTTTGACCCGCAGCTCACCGGCTGGGAGCATGTTAAGGATGTTTTGTACAAGCTCGCCCTTCCGGTTCTCACCTACGTCTTCGTTGCCTTCGGTGGCTGGGCCTGGACGACTAGGAACATCATGATCGGCACCCTTCAGGAGGACTTTATCATGGCGGCTAAGGCCAAGGGTGTTCCCGAGCACAAAATCATCTACGGTCACGCCCTCCGCGCCGCCGCGCCGCCGATAGTTACCATGATCATCTTCGCCCTCCTCGGTTCGCTCGGCGGTGCCATCATCAGTGAGCTCGTCTTCAACTACCCCGGAATGGGCAGGCTCTACTGGGTTGCCCTTCAGCAGAACGAGACCAACCTTCTCATAGGTCTGACGTACTTCTTCACGGTGCTCTACCTCGCAGGAGTTGTTATCGCGGACATGGTCTATGGATTCCTCGACCCGCGTGTTAAGGTCGGTGCTTCCTCTAAGATGTGAGGTGATTCACGATGAGATGGGTCGACGTCAAAGAAGGATTTAAGGAGTTCCTTGAAGAGTTTAAGAGGGAGAAGACCGGTATAGCCGGTGTTCTCCTCCTCATCCTCCTCGTCCTTGTCGCGCTTACAGCCCCTTACACCACAATACCGGACCTTCCCGATAAGTGGAGGAGCTCTGCCTACTGGGAGGACAACCCCAAGAACGTTCCGCCGACTTGGTACAACATGTTCACCTCCCAGAAGCTCGTCCCGCAGGTGGCTTACTACAGCGATGAGCTTTCCATCACTCACCCGAGCAGCACCGAAACTCTGATTGAGGCCCCCTACAGCTTTTCCAAGGGCTACTACCTCGGTCCTCAGGGAATCATCATAAGGAACATAAACGTGACCCTGAACGCTCCGTCAAAAGCTCCAACGTACAGCCTGTACCTTGAGAGGCCCGACGGAAAAACCGTTCCCCTCGTGAACAACAAGCCCCTCACTAGTTCCACCACCATAGCCGTCGGTAGGGACGCGTCGATCTCCGCCAACATCTATGTGTGGCTCGTCAACGTTACTGAGGGTAAAGAACTCGACCCGTTCCAGGCTCAGATGGACCCAATAGTCATCATGAACATCAACACCCTCGTGTCCGCGGCCTTCGCCAAGGTTGAGCCCGGGATGAAGGCTGAGGACATTATAAACAACCCCGAGCCGCTCTGGGGGGACTACAAACTCGTCCTAAAGATTGACAACCCTACTCCTGACCAGAACAAGGTCATCCTCGATGACATAAAGGTCACCTTCCTCGGAAGGAGCTACGGAACCATGGGCACCGACTACCTTGGAAGGGACCTCTGGGCAGGCATCATCTGGGGTAGCAGGGTCTCGCTCACCATCGGTATACTCGTCTCCGTCCTCAGCACCGTCATAGGTCTCGTCTACGGAGTTACCAGCGCGTACCTCGGTGGAAACGCCGACGAGTTCATGATGCGTATCAACGAAATCTTCGCCTCAATACCGAGCCTGCCGATACTCATCCTCATCGGTGCCACGGTGGGACACGTGACCCTAATGTTCATAGTCCTGCTGTTGGTCATCTTTGGATGGATGGGAATAGCGAGGATTGCGAGAAGTATGGCCCTCCAGATCAAGGAGCAGACGTACATCGAGGCCGCCAAGGCCCTTGGTGCCGGCAACGGAAGAATCATCTTCAAGCACATCCTTCCGCAGCTGCTCCCGTACGCCTTTGCGGTCATAGCCCTCAGCGTTCCGGGTGCGGTTATCGCCGAGGCTTCACTGAGCTTCCTCGGTATCGGAGACCCGACGGCTGTTACATGGGGACAGATACTCAACGCGGCTCAGGCGCAGGCGGCGACGACCAAGGGCTACTGGTGGTGGGTTCTCCCGCCTGGGCTCGGTATAGCTGTCGTTGGCCTGACCTTCGTTCTCATAGGTACGGCCCTCGATAAGATACTCAACCCGAGGCTCAGGAAGCTGTGAGGTGGTATGAATGGTCAAGAACGTACTCGAAGTTAAAGACCTCAAGATGTATTACTTCACCAACAAGGGCGTCGTCAAGGCCGTCGATAACCTCACCTTCAACCTCAGGAAGGGTGAAGTGCTGGGACTTGCCGGTGAGAGCGGATGCGGCAAGTCCTCCCTTGGTTTTACCCTTATGGGAATGCCGACTCCGCCGGGCAAGATTGTCAGTGGAAGCGTGAAGATCGACGGAAGGGAGATAGTCGGCCTTCCAGAGGACGTTCTCAGAAAGGAGATTCGCTGGCAGAAGATTTCGATGATATTCCAGGGTGCAATGAACGCCCTCAACCCGGTCTACACGGTTGGCTACCAGATGACCGAGCCGCTCATGCTCCACAAGGGTATGAGCAAGGATGAAGCCATCGATAGGGCACAGAAGTATCTCGAACTTGTCGGTCTTGATCCCGAAATCGTCTACCGCTACCCGCACGAACTTTCGGGTGGTATGAAACAGCGTGTCATCATCGCAACGGCCCTTCTGCTTGAGCCCGACGTGGTTATAGCCGACGAGCCGACAACGGCACTCGACGTTGTTGTCCAGGCTCAGATCATCAACCTCATGAAGAAGCTGAAGAAGGAACTCGGCCTCTCGATGATATTCATCACCCACGACCTCAGCATCCTCGCTGAGATCAGCGACAGGGTTGCTGTGATGTACGCCGGTAAGATAGTCGAGAT
>NZ_SNUT01000008.1 GCF_012027615.1 Thermococcus sp. 21S7 | reverse complement strand
ACCCGGGATCGCTGGCGGGCTTAACTTCCGGGGTCGAAACGAGACCGGGTGTGACCCCGCCGCTATGACCGCCGTACCGATACATACCTGCCGCGGAGGGTTTATAAACTTTACGGTCAATGAAACCACCGATGGAGAGGGAGATACTGGAACTGCTGATGCTGGAGAGGACAAGGGAGCCGCTGAGTCCAGGCAGACGGCTCAGGGAGTTTCAGTTGAAAATCCAGCGGATTAAAAACGGCGAGGACGTTGAGATAGCCGGTTTTCTGCTGGGCAGAAAGCCCCCCAACGCCCCCAGGGACGCCGCGTACTACCTCCTGTCCCCCCTCTCCCCCTCGGAGCTGGCTGGGCTCGGGAGGGACGAGTTCAGGACGTATCTGGTGATACGGGCAACGGAGGGCACGAGGGTCAGCGGGAACGTCAGGCCAGGAAGCTACGTCGTGGTGAATGGAATCGCGGACGCGTACCGCTGGGGAAACCTGAGGATGATCCACGCCGCCTCAATCGAAGGAAGGGACTATTCCGAGTACTGGAAGGACTACCGGGAGTTCGCGCTGAGCAGGCGCGAGGTGGTTGACCTGTTCGAAAGGACCATCTACGTCCGCAAGGACATGATGAAGGCCCTCATCTATTCACTCTACGGCGTCCCGTACATCCTCTGGGGAAGCGAGGCCCCCCAATGGGGCGAGGGCTTCGAGTACACCGTCTACAAGTACGGGGAAAACATGGGGCTCCTAGCCCTCTGGAAGGCCCTGAAATACTTCCAGTCAAGCCTGCCGTGGGAAGTCCGCCTGAGAAAAGAGACCGTCCTCGAAATAATCGACCCGGCACTGGACATCGATTTCCGGATACGCAATCCCAACTGGACGGACATGAGATACTACACTCCTTCCTCCAGGAGGGGACTGGTGAGAGTGCCGAAATGGAGCGAGGGGCATATAGTGAACAAAAGGGCGATCGGTCTGCTGCCCCGGGACGTCGAGGCAAACCCAACAGACCCCCTGGCCAAAATCTCCGAAACACCCTTTGTCCTCATGCCTTGGGAGGAGAAGCCATACTTCGAGGAGAACAGGGAATTCCGGCAGCTGATTCCCAACCTGCTCGTGACCATTTTCATCAACAGGGAGCGCTATCTATCAATGAGCCACGAGGAGCTGAGCAGACTGAGGGACGAGCACCTGAAATGGAGGAGATGGGGCAGGAGAGAGTACAGAGAAACGTTCGAGAAGCTGACGACTCCCAGCGGCGTGCTCCACCTGGGGATGAGGTTCTATCTCGACAGCAGACTCTTTGGGGCCATCACCCGGTTCTACGGAAAGGTAACCGACAGGGCGGTTAAAGACGTTAGGGAGATTGACGATACGATACTGAACGAGTGGAGCTTGTTCTTCGACGAACTCGTTAAAAAGCGGCCGGAGGTTATAATGGAGCTGGAAAAGGAGTACGAGCGCTACATCCCCTACGACGTCCGTGCCCAGAAGGCACTTCGGATATTCCACGACCTCGTTTCCACAAGCCCCCTCGGAGAAGTCACCAGGGAAGAGTTCCTGAGTGAGTTGCTGAAGAACGGCTTTAACGAACGGGACGCCCTCAACTTGATTGAAAAGTTTATAGCCACCGGCTACATTTACGAGCCGTTTCCTGGAAAGCTGATACTGATACGGTGATACCATGAGCAAGAAAAAGTTCATCCGCCAGAGGGAGCAGAGGGAAAAGCGCAGAATCGCCCGCGAGAGGATTGAGACCCTTTTCACACTCGCTGAGAGGGTCTTCCCCTACGAGCCGGAGCTGGCCAACCGCTACGTGGAGATAGCCCTCGCGGTTCAGCAGAAGGCCAGAATCCGGATGCCGAGAAAGTGGAAGCGCCGCTACTGCAAGCGCTGTCATTCCTTCCTCGTTCCGGGCGTCAACGCCAGGGTGAGGCTCAGGAACGGTCACGTTGTCATCAAGTGCCTCAACTGCGGCCACATCATGAGGTACCCGTACATCAGGGAGCAGAAGAAAAGGAGAAGGGAGCGGCAAAAAGAGGCTGATTCAAGCCGCTGATTTTACATCCCATACCCTTTGGTGGTGCTCAACGTGTGTTAGCTTATTCACGGCCGCGAGGAACCCATTCCGTGGGTTTTTTGGGCACTGTCCTTAATGTCCTGCCTCCCTTTCCGATAGGCATCCTTTATCATGGCCTTTATCTGGTTCATGAGTTCCTTGGCCTCATCGTACTGTCCGTTCTGAACCGCAACCTTGAGCCCCTCCATCAGAGTGTTGATTGAGCCCACGTCTATTCCCGCCCTCTCCATGACGCTTATCTGGGCTTCCAGTTTTGCCATCTCATGCTCCAGGGCAACTTTTTCGCCCCTCTCCATCATCGCCTTTATCTCACCGTTAGCCGTCTTGAGGCCAAACTCCGTCCGAACCTGGAGTCCGAGCATCAACCGGTACGCCTCGGCATAGTTTCCGGCCTGAAGCGCCTGGTTGGCCTTCTCCATCGTCATCTCCATGACCCTAACCTGCTGCATGAGCTGGGTGGAGTTGGTTTCGTTTGCCATCCTCTCGATAGTTTTGAGCCTCTCCTGAACTTGAACCATCAGCTGAAGAACCGTCTCCTTGGTGACGTTGGCCTGAACCTCCATGGCGGTACAGTTGCACTCGCGGAGCTGCTCCTTAACGTGCTCCATGACCCTCTCAGATGCCTGCGTCTTGACCACAGTGGCCGTTTTCACCTGGAACCGCTCCATGACTCCCGTGACGTTGGTGCTCTTGTTAACGTAGACAATCACCGCCCCGTTCTGAACCGCGAGCTGAAGGGCGTTCTGAATGGCCAGGCTGTCGTTCCCGGGGGCTATGACGCTCCCGTTGAACTGGAGCTGGAACTTTACCCTCGCCTGTTCCATGACCATGAGGTTGGTCTCGTACCTGTTCTGGCCGCCCCAGCGTTCGACGTTGATGTTGAGTTCCTCCAAGTCCGCAACGTATTCATCGACCACCGCGTCAGGGCCGCCGATTATTATCACCTCGTCCGGGGCGTAGCTCATAATCTCCGCCGTAACGTTCGGATCGTAGACGCCCCACGTTGTCGTGACTATCACGGCTCCGGTTTCATTGGCCAAGTACTCGGCGATTGCCTTGTCGGCCGCGTTGTCGCTGACCAGTATCACTGTAACGCTCCCTTCCGCCGCACTGACGCTTCCAACTGTCAGCGGCATTCCCAACATCAGCAGCCCAAACAGGATTGCCGCCAGTTTCTTCCCAATCATAGCTCTTCACCTCGCTTGTCTTTATGAAAAAAGGCTTATTTAAGCTTTTTTAACGAAATCGTCCACGTACGTTGGCGATTGTTTAGAAAAAAGTCTTGAGAACCGAGGTTTATCTTTTAACTGTTAACAAAGGTTTCACAACGTTTAACTCTGTTTAATCTAGATTAAGCTGGCACGAATATACGAATAAGGGAACAATAATTCTGCATCAAGCGAAACAAGCGAAATAAGTGTGCATTTCACTCCACAAAGGCTACCGCCCTGACGGGGCTTCCCGAGCCGCCCTCTATTCTCAGGGGAAACGCTGCAAAGGTGAATTCCAGCCCGATGAGGAGTTCCAGATTGGCCAGGTTCTCAAACACAGGCACCTCTGCACTCAGGAGTATCTTGTGAACGGCGTCGTCGCCGATGCTCATGGCATCAGTCCCGACGGCCCTTGCACCCTCCGCCACCAGAAACAGCGCCACCTCCGGGGAGAGCTCTCTGCCGCCCGTCAGGAAAAGCACCATCTTTCCAAAGTAGCCGCCGTCGGGAATCTCGTCGAGTCTTACCGGCCCATCCCCATCCCTGACGTCCAGAACTATGCCCTCACCGATGAACTTCTCAAGCGGCATCTCGTCGATGGTCTTACCCCCGGGCACGAAGTGCGCCGGCGCGTCAACGTGGGTGCCTGAATGCTCCCCCATCTTCAGAACGTTCATGTAGTAGCCGTCCCTGTCGATGACGGCCCAGAGCTTCACACTCACGGGCGGGTCGTCCGGGTAAACCGGGGTGTTCTCCGAGATGGGGAGGGAGAGGTCGATTATCATAGCGACACCAATCCTTTTTAACCCTCCAGATTAAAAACCCTGCGGTGATGATGATGAACTGCACGAGGGACTACTGCGTTAAGGACATCAACCTGGCCCCCAGCGGGGAGAAGAAGATAGACTGGGTCTCGCGCTTTATGCCGGTTCTCCAGACGATAAGGAGGGACTTCGAGGAAAAAAAGCCCTTCAAAGGGGTCAGAATCGCGACGACGCTGCACCTTGAGATGAAGACCGCTTTCCTGCTCCTCACGCTCAAGGCTGCTGGTGCGGAGGTTTCAGCGGCGGCGAGCAACCCGCTCTCGACACAGGACGACGTTGTCGCCGCTCTGGCAAAGGCGAGGGTCAAGGTCTACGCGATCCGCGGGGAGGACAGGGAGCAGTACTACGAGTTCATGCACAAGGCGCTCGACATAGAACCGAACATAATCATAGACGACGGTGCGGACATGGTCTCGACGGTGCTGAAGGAGAGAACAGAGCTGATAGACGAGCTCTGGGGTGCGAGCGAGGAGACGACGACCGGAGTAATAAGGCTCCGTGCCATGGAGAAGGACGGAGTTCTGAGGTTCCCAATCATAGCCGTGAACGACAGCTATACCAAATATCTCTTCGACAACCGCTACGGCACCGGCCAGTCAACGTGGGACGGAATCCTGAGAACCACCAACCTGCTGATAGCGGGTAAGAACGTCGTCGTTGTCGGCTACGGCTGGTGCGGCAGGGGCATAGCCATGCGCGCGAGGGGACTCGGAGCGACGGTGATAGTGGTGGAGGTTGACCCGATTAGGGCGTTGGAGGCGAGGATGGACGGATTCCTCGTCATGGACATGACGGAAGCGGCGAAGGTGGGCGACATCTTCGTCACCTCGACGGGCGACATCAACTGCATAAGGAAGGAACACTTCGAGGTAATGAAGGATGGGGTAATCCTCGCCAACGCCGGCCACTTTGACGTGGAGATAAGCAAACCCGACCTTGAGAGCCTGGCGGTCGAGATAAGCGAGCCGAGGCCCAACATAACCGAGTACAGGATGGCGGACGGAAGGAGGCTCTACCTTCTCGCTGAAGGCAGGCTGGTTAACTTAGCCGCCGCTGACGGCCACCCAGCGGAGATTATGGACATGAGCTTCGCCCTGCAGGCGAAGGCGGCCGAGTACATATTGAACAACCACGAGAGGCTTGAGCCGAGGGTCTACGTGCTCCCTAGGGAGATAGACGAGATGGTGGCGAGGATAAAGCTCGCCTCGATGGGGATAAAAATCGAGGAGCTCACCGAGGAGCAGAGGAAATACCTGGAGAGCTGGGAGCACGGCACCTAAGTCCTTTTTTTCTTTTCGGGTGGTGGCCATGAACTTCGAACCCTTCAAACTCGTTCCCGTCGGCTACGTGAGAAAGGACGGAGAGACCTTCATCGAAATCCTTCCGGGGTTCAGCGATGCCCTCCACGGTCTCAACGAGGGGGACTGGATAAAGCTGATCCTCTGGTTCCACGCCAGCGATAAACCGGAGAGAAGGAGCGTCCTGAAGGTTCATCCCTACAACAACCCGGAGAACCCGCTCAGGGGAGTTTTCGCCACGCGCTCACCGGTCAGACCAAACCCGCTGGCCATCTATGCCGTCAGGATAAACCGCATCGAGGGAAACAGGCTCTACATCGACTGGATAGACGCGATGGACGGAACCCCGGTCGTGGATATAAAGATACTCGTGGAGAGGCTGGACTGCCCGAGGGAGACCCCGATTCCAGAGGAGGAGCTTGACATACCTGCATCAAGGCAGGTTGGAGAGGTCAACCTGATACCCCGGAAAAGCGAGCACCTCGATGAGCTGGAAGAGGTCTCGCCCGAGGAGTACGAGGCGCTGGTTCTTGAGCTGGGACCGAGGACGGAGGCCCTGACAGCGAGGGAACTGGTCGAGCTGATCAACGCCCTGGAGGAAATATACGAGAACCTGCCCGTGGAGATAAAGGACAGGCTAAGGGGAAACCTCAGAACACGTGCAACGCGCTCGCCTTGAAGCTGACGTAGACCTCCCGTCCCTTCATTATTCCCATCTCCAGCATCGAGGAGCGGGTTATGAACGCTCTCAGATGCAGGCCGCCGATTCTCAGATGAACCCTGACGAGTGGGCCGAGTTCTTCAACCGACTCGACCAGGGCTTTAAACTCGTTCCTCGCGGACGTTCTAATTGGCCCTAACGAGAGGATTATGTCCTCGGGCCTCAGGCCAACGCGAACCCTTCCCCTCGCCTCTGCCGGAAGCTCTATCTCGACGCCGTTGCTCCTCAGAACCCTTCCCTCCGCGGTGCCCTCTATGATGTTCTCGAAGCCGAGGAACCGCGCGACTTCTTCACTAGACGGTCTCGAAAAGACGTCCCTAACGGAGCCGGTCTGGACGAGCCTCCCGTTGAGCATGACCCCCACCCTGTCGCCCAGGCTCACCGCCTCCTCGAAGGAGTGGGTAACGTGCAGCGCGGTAAAGCCGAGCTCTCGCTTCCAGCGCTTCATTTCGCCCAGAAGCCTCGCCCTGGTTTGGACGTCGAGGTTCGCGAAGGGCTCGTCCATGAGCAGAAGCTCGGGCTCCACAACGAGGGCCCTGGCTATGGCCACGCGCTGGCTCTCACCGCCGCTCAGGGTTTTTGGCTTTCTGTGGAGGAGGTGGGCTATGCCCAGAACCTCAGCTATTTCCTTAACTTTCCTCTCGATTTCCGCCCTCGGAACCCTACGGAGCTTAAGCCCGAAGGCTATGTTATCGAAGACGCTCATGTGGGGAAAGAGGGCGTAGTTCTGGGGGATGTAGGCGAGGCCGCGCCTCTCCGGCGGCCAGTTGGTTATGTCCTCACCGTTGAGAAAGACCCTCCCGGCGTCGGGTTCGATTATGCCCGCTATTATCTCAAGGAGCACCGTCTTCCCGGCCCCGCTCGGGCCGAGGATTATGAAGTGCTCTCCCTCGCTCACCTCAAAGCTTATCTCCCTCAGCCGGAACTCCTTCCAGTCCTTGGAAACGGACTTTACCTCAAGCATTGGCCTTCCTCCCCACGAGCCAGCGCAGGATAACGAAAACGGTGAGGCTCATCACGATGAGGATAACGGAAATCGGTCTCGATGCCCTCAGGCCGTAGTTGTTGAAGTACTCCATGACGAGAACCTGGGCCGTCTTCGGGTAGTACGCGACGATGAGTATCGCACCCACCTCGCTTATAGCGCGGGCCCACGTCATTATGGCCCCGCTCGCTATGGCCGGAAACGCCATCGGGAGTGCCACGGAGAAGAACGCCCTCAGGCGTGAGGCACCGAGGGTTCTGGCAACGTGCTCCAGCCCCTCGTCAACCGCCAGAAAACCATCGCGCGCGGCGTTTATCGCGAACGGTGCGGAGACGAAGAGCATCGCGGCTATTATCCCAGTGTAGCTGTCGAGGATTGCGCTCGAAAAGGTAACGAGGAGCATTATTCCAACGACTGAGTGCGGAATGACGATGGGAACATCAACCAGGGCCTGGACGAGGCTTTTCCCTGGAAACTCTTTTCTCGCGAGAACGTAGCCGAGGGGGACGCCGAAGAGGAGAGCTATGAGAGCTGTCGCCGTCGCTGTAAGGAGGGAGTTCCTGAGGGCTTCGATAACGTAGGCGTCGTGAAGGGCCCTGAGTAGCATGTCGAAGTCCGAGAGCTGTTTGGCGAAGATAACCACTAACGGAAGGGCTATATAGACGATGAGGAAGCTCCCCATTGCCGCGAAAAAGTAGAGGGTGTAGTCGCGCTTCATCTCTCTTGAAATCTTGGTTAATTTAAAAAACGTTATTGTTTAATGATTATGTTTAACTCTGGTCTACTCGGCCAGCCGGGAGCAGGGCAGGGCCGACTCTCTTGGGCCATCGTAGGAATGAATCCCAGGAACACTCGGTGGTGAGGTGTCATAAGGGCGTGTGAATCCACCGGATTGAAGGCCTGGTGCTCACTTCAAGATGGAAACATTTATATTAAACTACAGCATATCCGGTAATGGGCTATGAAGCTAAGTGGAAAATTATTTGCAGTGTTTATGATTGTGAAAAAGACAGTCTCGGCGTGGGGAAATGCTAAAACATTCGAATTGTTATCTTGAAGGAAGGGGGGTTCATCCATGAGAAAGGCTTTGAAGCTCTTCGTTGCCCTATTTGTATTTATTATAACTTTTCCCCTAGTTCTCACACATGCAAAAGTGCTCTACTATGACCTCCGGTACGGGGAACCGGTGGAGGAAGGAAGGCTTCCGGACGAGGTGAAAAGCTTCTCCTTAGAAGGTGAACCCAAATGCCGCGTTAAGGTTCGTGAGGGCGTGATGCTGATTGAAACGGAAAATACAAGTTTTGAGCTGAACACTGGGATGAATGTTAAGTACTCTGAAGGAAGCTGCCTGCTTCGCGGTGGTAGGATATACGCGGTCTTTGTTGAAACAGACGGCATTGTGGGGGTAGAAGGCCTGTACAGGGACATAGACGTCGTGTACCATATTCAGAGGCACCATGTTGTTGCGTTTAAAGGTAATGGGGCCGTAGAGTGGCAGTACCTGGAAACGGCAGGATGCAGGCCTGGTGGGGGTTGCTATCCCCCTGAGGAGCCCCGTATGAACATCCAGGATGGGAAGCTGTACGTGACCTTGGAGCCGCCAGAGAACAGAACGCTGGTGTTCAGTTTGGAGTCAACATGAGGGGTGAAAACATAAATAAAAGGAGGGGAACAGATTTACCCCTCAACCTTGACCTCGTCCTTGATCTCATCCGGAACGTTGCCGAAGGCAACCGGCGGCCAGATGAAGTCCTGGTGGTTCTCCTGGAAGACCCGCCTGCCGTTCTCGCCCAGGAGGTACTTGAGGAACTCCATCGCCAGCTCCCTGTTGGGCGCGTCCTTCGGAACGGTAACGCCGTAAACGATGGGCTTGGCCTTGATGACCTTGCCGGTGGACCCGATGTAGATGCTGACCTTCCCGTAGAAGTCGGCCTTGTTGAAGTCCTTGAGGTTTATCTCGTTCGGGAGGGTGATGTAGCTGAGGTTGTGCTGCTCGGCCACGCTCTTGTAGATGAAGAAGTAGTCGAGGCTTCCGCTCTCGACGAGGGCGGTAAGGTCAGTCTCCTTGGGCCTTATGACGACCCTGTCGTTCTTTATCTGGATATCCTTAGGGGCGACCACCATGCTCCCGTTGAAGTATATGTTCGTGTTCTTCTCGACCAGGGTCTCGAATACCGGTTTGTCGTAGTAGTAATCGGCCAGCTTCATGACCATGACGGAGCGGTAGCCGCAGGGGTCCTGGTTGGGGTCGGAGAAGCCAAAGGAGACGTCGTCCCTCGCCAGTATCTCGTACCACTTCTCCGGGTGGGCCTTCATCTCGTCAGCGTACCTGCTCTTCTCAGTGAACGCTATGACTATCTCGTTGGTGGCGAAGATGACGTAGAAGTCCGTGTAGTTGGGAATCATGAGCTGGGGAATGAGGGTGTAGTCCGCAACGCCGACCACGTCTGCCTTCTTGCCCAGGTCAGTAACCTTTCTGACGGCCTTGACGCTGCCGCTGGCCTCGTCCTGGAAGGTCACCCTGTAACCGAGGTTCTTCTCAGCGTAATCCGAGAACTCCTTCTCAAGCTGCTGGAAGGGTATACTCAGCGAACCCGCGTGGAAGACCACGAGGGTTGCCTCTTTGAGCTCTGAGTTCTCGGAGCCGTTTATGCAGCCCGCCGCGATAACGGAGAGCACGAGAAGCGCAATCAGAGCAATGCCTTTCCACCTCATTGGAACCACCAATGGAATGGGCAGAATCGTGTATTTAAGCATTTTGAGCAAACAAAAAAGTTAACGTTAACGGTTTTGTTTTCCCCGGATGAAGAAAGACTGTGGTCCTGTCGATTGAAGGATTGGAAGGCCCTCCTTACCGGGCCCCCATAAAGAGATCGCCAAGCTCAAAGATGATGAAGCCTTCCTCCTCAAATTCCTCCCTGCCCTCAACGCTCCTGGCAACGAGGCCGAATCTATTCATTTCCACTCCGGTTTTTACGTTTCCTGCCTTCTTTTTGAGTCTTTTGAGAACCTCAGCTGCCTCCCGGCAACTCAGGCCGCCCCATTTGACCTCGAAGAAGTACGCGGTTTCGTCCTTCAGGCCGACGAAGTCGATCTCCTCACCCTTTCGCCACCATCTACCCCCCTTCTCAAAGGCAAACTTTTTCCACAGGAAATCCGAGGCAGTCTTTTCAAAGACTGGACCCATGTAGTGGTCAAAATCCTGCCTGACGCGCTCCAAAACATCACCGTAAAACTCCCGTTCGATTCTTTCCCTGTCCGGATAGACGAAGCGGAACCAGAAACGGAAGTAGTTGTCGGCAAACTCGTAGCGCGTGTTCCTTCTCGTCTCCGGTTCAAAGGCAGGGTAAACCTTTCTGATCACGCGAATCCTCGCGAGGTTGTCGAGGTAGCGCGAGACAGTACCCCTGTCGAAGCCCGTGAAGCTCACGATGTCGCCGAACTTGGTCTTTCCGAAGGCTATGGCTTTGAGTATCGAGAAGTAGCGCGCGGGTTCCCGGAATTCCTGTCTCAGCAGGAATTCGGCCTCAGTGTAGAGCGGGCTTTCCTTCCGAAGGAAGAGCCTCTCAACGTTTTCCCAGAAGGAAGAGTTTCCATCGAACTGGTTCAGGTACAGAGGTATCCCATCGGCAACGCCGTAAACCCTCATCCAATTCTCTGGGGAATAAGCGGGAAGAAACTCCGGAACGTGCCAGTATCTTAGGGGTGTCACGTCGAGCTGCATGGTTCTGCGACCATAGAGTGGACTTCTGTGCCCAAGGAGCCTTTCCATCATCCCAGTGGACGAACCGATGAGGACGAGCTTAATCTTCGAGTTCTGGAGGTGGAGATCCCATGCTTTCTGGAGCAGGGAATGAAACGCTGGGTTCGCCTCAACGAGGTAGGGGAGCTCGTCTATAACGACCACACCATCTCCCCGCTCCGCAAGGAGCTGAAACAGCTCAAGCCAGCCAAGATTCGAGCGGGCAATGAGGTCATCCCCCAAGAACCCCGCAACCTTTTTCCTGAACTCGGCGAGATTTTCGTTTTCACTCCTCTCATCGGCCAGGAAGTAGAGGTGATGAAACCCCTCCACCGCTTTCAAGATGAGGGCAGTCTTCCCAACTCTCCTCCTGCCGTAAATCACTATCAGCTCAGCTTTATCGCCCTTAAAAGCCCTTTCCAGGGCTTCAAGTTCGCTCCTCCTATCGATGAATTGTTGCATCATGATTAGACTAATCGCCTTACAACTATTTAACCGTTCTCCTTATCTCCGCAAGCTCCTCAACAAGCTCCCGGAAGTGCTCGTAGAACTCGCTCTCCTTAAGGGAATCCAGCGCACCCCAGAACTCGTCGAGGTCTTTGAAGCCGGCCTTTTCGTACTCGTGGGCCTGAACCAGCATCTCCAGCTTGTCGGCGAACTTTACGAGCCTGCCCTCCAAGCTAAGTCCCTCTTCGTACTCTCGCCAGAGCCTGAAATACTCCTTTGGGTTTGGAGTCTTTATGAAAAGCTCCATCGCGGCCTTCTTCTCGGCCCTGCCCTTGTCGAGGTAGTACTGCGCCGTCAGGGGTATGTCGGTGACCCTTGCCTCGGCGAGGTCGTGGAGAACCGCTATCTTGAGGGCCCGCTCAACGTCTATCTCAACGCCTCTCGCTTTTAGCTCGTCGGCCAGGAAAAGAGTTATCAGGGCAACGCGGTAGCTGTGGTCGGCTATGCTCTCCGGGTTTGAAACGCCTCTGAGGAGCCAGCCCGTTCTGGGAAGTTTTTTCAGGTTCCCAGCCTCGATAAAAAGGTCGATGAGGGACATTTTCATTCCTCCGTCGTGAAAACCGCCCTTTTGGTTTCGATGGCGCTCGCCATTATGCAGTCTCCCAGAAAGCGGCCGTAGACCTTCACCCACTCGCCCTTTCCGAGGCACGGGCTTCCAGAGAATTCGACCCGGAGGCCGGAAACTTTAAAGGTCGTACGGTAGCCAGGCAGTTCCATGGGAAGGAACTCCACCAGGGGCTTGTCCTCTATGGTCCCCTCGATTACGACGTTCTTACCGCGAAAACCTCCGGAATTCAGCTCATCAACCGTAACGATGTAATAGTAATGATGACCGAGTTTGACCCGCTTGGGCATGCTCATCACCTTTAAAGGCCAATCCTGCAAATATCAGTGGGGTGATGGTATGATAAAGGTTGCGATTATCGGTGCCGAGAACGCCGGCAAGTCAACCCTCATGAACGCCCTCATAGGCGGCAAAATATCGGAGGTGGAGAACCTTCCCGGAACGACCAAGGGTGTAATCAGAAAACGCTTCGGAAAGCTCAAGATACCGAAGAGCATGAAGAACCCCCTGGGAGGGGCCGACGAGTTCGTGCTCATAGACACCGCCGGCCTCTTCGACCCCCAAAGGGAGCTGAGGGGCAAGGTTCTGAGCGAGGAGAAGTTCCGGGAGATAATCGACGAGATAGTCTCCGCGGACATAGTCATTCACATGGTTGATGCCACCGTCGGCCTGCACAGGGGCATGGAGAAGCTCCACCACATGCTCAAGTTCCGCTACGAGAAGCCGATAATCGTCGTCATCAACAAGATAGACCTCGTGACAAGGGAGCGGGTCGAGGAACTCAGGGAAACGATAAAAAAGCGCCTTGAGCAGGATGCGATACCCCTCTCGCTGGTCACCTACGAGGGGTTCAACGAACTAATCAAGAGGCTGGCGTACTACGCCCAGTACGTCTAGCACCTGCATATCTTCACCAGAACCCTCCTGTGCCTCGGACCGTCCAGTTCGATGAAAAGGATTCTCTGCCAGGTTCCGAGGAGCAGTTCACCGTTCTCTATCGGCACGACGACCTCAGGGTTCAGGAGAAGGGTTGCCCTTAGGTGCGAGTGGGCGTTGCTGTCTATGCGGTCGTGGGCATAGCCGGCGCCCTTTGGAATCAGCTCCTTCATCTTTGCCCTGATGTCCTGGATAAGCCCCTCCTCGTTCTCGTTTATGATGAGGCCCGTCGTGGTGTGGGCGGTGAAAACGACGGCGATGCCGCTGGTCACGTCACTCTTCCACACGAGGTGCTGAATCTGCTCGGTTATATCCACAATATGGAACCTCTCACCGGTTGAAACTTTGACCTCGAACAGCATTACTCCCACCGGATGAGTGCTTTCTTTATCTCAAGTAAAAGCTTATCGGTGGACTCAATCGGCCCGGAAACGACCGCCCTCAGAAGGACGGCCTTCTCGTAGGCACCAATCAAGTCCTTTCTGCCGTTGTCCACTACCTCGGAGCGGAGGGTTCTGTATATCTCCTCGACGGCGTCCCTGAACAGTATCTCGTCGGAGTAGAACTCCTTGTTCGTCAGGATGATGGTTATGAGGTAGCTGACGAAGTCAACCTTGTCCTCATTTCTCCCTATCAGTGCCTTGAGCCGTTCCATGACTTGACCCTCCCGGGAAGCTCCTGTTCCAGGGCCTTGATGAGTATCTCAGAGACCAGAATTGAGGAAAACCTCGGGTTCCTGACCTCAAGTGCGGCATCGATGGCCCTCTCAACCTCCCCCCTCTTGAGGAGGTGGTGGGCAACATCAGCCATGACGACGGAACGAAGCTCCCCGTTTTTTAGGAGCAGTCCTATCCGTATGGCGGCCTCAAGCTCGCCCATCAAAACATAATACCTGGCTATCTTGGCCCAGACCTCCTCGCTGGATGTGCTCTTGCCAACGGCCTCGACAACTTCCCAATCATCCCTCCGGGGGTTTCTCAGTATGACGTTCATAAGCTCCCTGCCAACGAGGGTCGCCTCCTCCTCGTTCAGCGCCGAGATGAAGGGCGGGAGAACGTCGTGGTCCCTCTTGAGAAGCTCAAGGGCTATCCTCACGAGGATGGACGGGGAATCCTCCAGCTCCCTCACCATCCTAACCGCTGCCACACCCTCTCCGACAAGCGCTAGGGCAAGGGCCAGCTCTACTGTGAACTCATCCCCGAACTTCTCCACGAGGGCACGGGCCACCGTTTCGATGGAGTCGATATAGTGCCCAAGAAGCCCATTTTCCTTCAGGTAAAAGACGACCTCCTTGAAAGTCTGAAGGGCAACGTCCTTTCTACCTATTTCCTCCAGGAGTGACACCGCGTTTTCGTAGGTTTCAAGGTAGAGATAGGCGCGTATAAGCTCACGGACACCCTCGGAACGGTGGGGCTCCATGTCAAGGTAATCCAGAATCAGCTTGCTCTTTCTCAAACGATAGGCAGCCTTGAGGCTTTCATTCCCTATCATCCTGGTGTTGAATCGCATAATCTCAAGGAGAAGGTCGTTCTTCAGTTTGCGGTTCTTTATCTCCATGGCATAAGTTAGGGCCTCACCAACTTCTCCCAAAGCAAGCATGTAAGCCGCGGCTCGTCTCATAAGGGAATCCCGCTGGATCGGGGGAAGAACCCGGGATTCCTCCATAACCGTTGTATATATCCTCTTGGCAGATTTAAGGCCCGCCCTACCCATAGAATATCCAACAGAGAGGAGAGCTTTAAACATTGTAAAGGGGTCGTCTATTTCCCTGGCAGTCTCGACCGCACGAAGGAATGCATCCTTGTAAGAACCGTGCTTGGCATTGGCGAGTTTTTCACCTATTTTAGCGTACGTTGCAGATTTCACATATGGATCTGCAATAACCTCAACAGATGCGAGCACTTCATTGATTAACATCCAATATGCCCCCAGGACATTGTGAATACTGCCAAGATCCCCTGGATGTATTTACGCATTTTATCTTATTAAGTTAACCCCTTAGGAACGTTTTTAAAAGCTCCTTTCAATGTTTAACCATGTACGCAGTCATATTTGGCAAAAATCGAGCCCTCAGCGAGGCGGAATTTTATTCCTTTGCTAAGAGATTCGACCTCAAGGTTCGGTCAGTCCATTCAAGTCGTTACTGGTTGTTATTTGATTCATCAACCAAAGTGGAAAGATACTTCAACCGCCTCGGCGGCTCTCTGAAGCTCGTCAGGATAGTCGGAGAGGGCGAGGATGCCATAGGCAATCTAGAATACGCGAGGCTCTTCACGGTCAGCCTCTACGGTGAGAGCGACTGGAAGCTCTGGCGGAAGCTGGGGAGCGCGGTAAAGAGGGAGTTCAAGGCGAAAGGCTCCTCGAAGTTCTTTAAGCCGGCAAAGACCTACGCCATGCCCGCCGAACTTATCCTCAAGGGCTTTCCAGAAGTCAAGGACTTCGTCTTCCTCTTCCGTGAGGACGGTGGCTTCTGGGTCGGCGAGACCGTGAAGGTCACCGACCCCTTCGAGCTGAAGAAGCTCGACGTGGAGAGGCCCGTTCAGAGGCCCATCCTTTCCATCCCGCCCAGGCTCGCGAGGATAATGGTGAACCTGACCGAGGTGAGGAAAGGCTCCTTCCTCGACCCATTCTGTGGAATAGGAACGATAGTCCAGGAGTTCGTCCTCCAGGGACTGAGTGCCTACGGAAGCGACCGCGACCCGGAGAGAATACGGGACGCCAAGAAGAACCTCACGTGGCTCAGAAAGGAGTTCCGTCTGAAGAACTCGGCACACCTTGAGGTCTGCGACGCGAGAAAGCTGAAGCGCTGCTTCCGCCAGCGGTTCGACGCGGTGGTTACGGAACCCTACCTCGGAAAGCCCCTCAAGAGGAACCCGAGCAGGGGCGAGGCGATAAAGCTCGCCAACGAGCTGGACAGGCTTTATTATCCCGTCTTCGAGAGCATCTCCGACGTTCTTAAGAGGAACGGAAAAGTGGTCTTCGTCTTCCCTGCCTACAGGCTGAGCGGAGGGGGAATATACAGAAAGGAAAGGAAGTGGCTGACCAAGCTCGGCTTCGAGGTCGTTGGAAGGTACACCGACTACGAGGAGAGGCACAGACTCGTTAGGGACATCCACGTGCTGAGGTATCGGGGCTAAAAATCGTTATAAGGAAAAAGTGAATAGTTCTACCGGTGGTTGAATGGGAAGCATAGTTGTGAGAGTGCCCCCCACAGTGGATGAAAAACTTGCAAAGCTGATAGCCAAGGCCATAGTAGGCCGTTTGGAGAGCCTTGAGCGGGTAAACGAACTCCTCAAGAACTCAGAGTTGACGGAGGAAGAGGCAATAGAACTCGAAGGAAGGCAAAGGCCGGACTGGGCGAGTACCTTGAGAGAAAAATATTCGCCATAGAAGAGCTGTACAAGCATAAAGCTGTGATAACGAGGAAGGCGAAGATAAGTCATGAAGACTTTGAGTTCCTGATTTCTACACTGCGGGAGCACGTAATGTTTGTTGGAGAGGAGTTCTACGCCGAGTTCATCCCCGTTGCCCTGGAAATAACCCCCGACAAAGACGATGCCGATTTTATTGCGCTCTCGTTAAAGGTAAACGCCCCGCTCTGAAGCAACGATAAAAGGCTGAAAGAGGTAAATGAAGTTCAAGTTCTAACAACGAAAGAGATCCTTGAACTTCTCGGCATCGATTAGCCGATCAGCCTCGCGTGCTCCTGCTTTATGCAGCGGTGGGCAGCCACGGTTAGGCCAGCCTCCTTGGCCTTTTTGAACGCTTCCCGGTTGTACGTGTTGAACTGGAACCAGACGACCTTCGCGCCCTTCTTTATCGCCTGGTTTATGTACTCCATCGTGAACTCCGGGCGAACGAAGAGGTCAACAATCTCTACCTCGTCGGGAATATCGAGAACGCTCGGATAGCACTTCCTTCCGAGGACTTCGGAATAGTGGGGGTTGACTGGATAGACTTCGTAGCCGTGTTCGAGGAGGTAGCGCATGACGTTGTTCGCATCGCGCTCTGGCTTTGGGGAGGCTCCAACGAGGGCTATCTTACGGTACTTCGTCAGAATCTCTCTAACATCATCATCGGTCAGCCTATCAACGGGCATTATCCTGACCATGCTATCACCGGAGGAGTTTGGAAGCCAACCTTTAAAGCTCTAACCAAGAAGTTTTTTCGGTGAGAACATGGCGCTCTACGAGGAGAGGCTGACGAGCAGGGTTCTGCAGGTCGTTCTAATTGTTCCCATAATCTCAATGCTCGCAGGCCTCTATGCGACGTATCGGGTTGGAGAAGGCGTTGAGATAATGCTCGCGGCCACTGTGGGGGTTGCGGTTCTGCTCCTCGACGTCATGGCAATCAGAATCGAGATAGACGAGCGAGAGCTGAGGATAAGGGGCATCCTTGGGCTTATAGTCAGGAAGACGGTACCCATCGAGAACATGGCGAGCTTCCGGGTCGGAGAGGGCTGGACCTCCTGCTACGGGACGGTGCACTTCAACCTGCCTGCTAAAGGCTGCGTCACGATACACCAGAAGAAGGGCTGGACGGTTTCTTTCACGACCAACAACCCGGAGGAGGTCGCTAGAGTTCTGGCTACCCTCGGCGTTCCACGAGAACCCTAAATTAGAAGAAATGCAAAATGTTTAAAAAGAATGCAACAAATATATAATGGAGATGAGGGTAAGTCCCGGTGTCCGCCGCGTACCTTGAGGTACGCGCAAACGGCGGCCCGGGGTCCGATTCCTGCTTCTTGTTTGGTTTCAGTAGATTTGCTTGAATCTGAGAACTCTTCCTGAGCTCTCGAACTTTGCGAGAAGGTTTCCCTTTCCATTGAGCTTTCTGTAAAACGCGTTGACAACGAAGTCAGCGACCTGAATCAGAGGTTCTCCCTGGGAGTCCTTCTGATGCACGAGCACGTTAACTTCGTATGGGAAGGCGTCCCTTATCATCTTCCTGATGTACTCCTCCAAGTTCTTTTTCCGGAATTTTGTTGTGTGGTACCTGTCAAGGAATATCTCAACGGTTAGGGCCTTGTCGGAGGTGTAACCAATGCTTTGGAGGTAGCTTTTTAGCGACTCGATTATCAGAACCCTCGCAAGATAGTTGTAGTGAACTGCCTTCTGGAAACTGTTCTCCTTAATGTAGTCGTAAGTGTTCGCCTTGTTTACGTAGACCGCTGAGACATGAGCGCTTTGGCACTTATAAAGCTCATCGAGAACGAATTTCCTTATTTTGTCGTTGCTCTTTGAGGCCTTAAGTTCAGGTATGTCCTTTTTCTTCTTGCCGAGTTTCTCTCTGGCCTTCTTGGGAATCCTGCGGATTTTCTTAACGTCTTCCGCTTTAGCTACGATGGCACCCATAACGAAGTACCTGCTACTGCCTTTTGAAAAGCCCATGTCGCCCGCTTCGTCGAGGATGATGTAAATGTGAACCATGAGCCTTCCCTCGCAGTACAAACGCCGTTTTCTGCGGAATAAATATACCTTGCCGTTGTCGCTGTTAACCCTTTGTTAAAGTTTGGATTCATGATTTGTCATTCTGTTAGTGACCTAAGCTTTCCGTAGAGGACGAACAGGGTTATGCTGAAGTACAGCAACAGTTCAGGAAGGCTTAGAAAAGTGGGGCCGATGTAAATCAACCCCAAGAGCCAGCCTAATAGATATGACATGGACCAGAAGGGCATTTTGTCAATCAGGCCTATTGTCAGAAGTATCGAAAGAACGTTGAACAAAAAGGATACCCATGGAAGACCAAAACTGTAAGCGAAAGCCCTGACTACGAGGGAGAGAACAAAGCCGCTGACTATCTCAAAGATTGCCCTCTCAAAGCCGTATTCCATTCCCGGAATCACAGCTCACCCCTAAACGCCCTGTCAAGCACCGCGGGGAAGAGCTTCTTAAGCTCCTTCTCCCTTTCCTCGTAGAGCTGTACCAGCCTTTGGGCGTGCTCGTGTATCGAGTCGAGGTAAGCAACGATGCGTTTTTGTTCTTCGAGGGGCGGGAGGGGGATTTTTAAATTGAAAAGGTCCCTATCGGTTATGGCTGGATAGTTAGCGCCCCTCATCATTGGTTTTATTTTTTCAATTGCAAAATCCGAGACCAGATAATAAAACATCCATTGGGGAATTGTTTTTTCAGGATTTGCCCTTAGAACTGCAAATCCTGTTGAACAAACTTGATTATCAAGCCAGTCAGGAACTATGGCAACATTCTTAAGATATGGTCTCGTTGTTGCAAAGATGACATCACCAGCTTTGACAAGCTTTCTAGCTCTGCTCGGTGCCTCTTTTCCCTTTAATAACTTAGGTTTTGAGATTTGATACGTTGCATTATCAATGCTTGCAATGTCAATGTACCAGAATTCCAGATTAGGGGTCTTGGTCGGGTTTACACGTTCAGTATCAGTCGCAATGTCCTTAATTTTTACCCACTCCCATCCTCTCTCCTCGGCCTTTGAGAAAACCTCGTGCAGGGCGGAAGCCATCAGCCTTTCCGCTTCCTCCCTCGCTTCTCTTGCGAGGCGCTTTGCTTCCTCTATGCGTTTGTTAAGTTCGTCGAGCTTCGCAACGATGCGCTTTTGTTTGGAGAGGGAGGGGAGGGGAACAGGAGTTTTTATAAGTGTCCGTTGATTAATTTTTGCCATGCTCTGACTAGTCCCTTTTGCGTTTGATGCAAAATATTGGCGAGAATAGGGGCTCCTAAGCCAGTAAACTAAGAATTTTTTATCAACTACTTCTTCGTTAACTCGAATTCTCATCATTAAATCGGGAAATATGACATCTCTCTGGTTTCCCGTGTAAATTGATGAAAGACCCACAAGTTCTTTAGTGTTAGCTCGGCTGACTAAAATATCTCCCGATTGCAAAAAGAACTCTCTAATTTTATTCTCAAGTGGGGCAGGTTTAAGATGGGGGGTATCGTCTTCAATCTCTATTGTAGATAGAGCACTCAAAGAAAGAATCCATACACCCGTAGGATTCTCGGCAGGCTGAGGAGAATACCCATTCTGAACAGGCTCCTTTAGCAAATTCCCAAGCCTCACCCATCTCCACCCTTCGGGCAACTCCCACGGGCCCTTAAGCCCCTTCGGCTTTTCGGGCTTTTTCTTCTCCTTCGTGCCCTTCTCCGAAATGAACTCGGTAAGCGGTCTCTCCCTCATGGCTTCTCACCGAGGATGGATTTAATCTCGCCCAGCAGCTCCGCTATCTTCCTTTCCTTCTCCTCAAGGCTCGCGATAATCTCTTCGGGAGCGGGATACTCTACCGTTAGCTTCCTGTTCGGGTTCTTCGCGCTCAGGTCGTAGTCGTTCTCCTTGATATCCTCGATGCTCACGACCCACGAGTTCTCCGAGATGGCCTTCTTCTTCCACTCCTCGTCGCCGGTTTCGAGATATTTCTTCCAGGCCTCGAACTTTTCGAGAGCATCACTGAGGTCTTCGTCCTTAACCGGGTTCGCCCTCGTGTAGTTCTTCCCGTTCGGAGGAACGAGCTCGTAATACCAGATTTCCTTCGTCGGCTTTCCGCGCTCGAAGAAGAGCAGGCTCGCCTTCGGCCCGGTTCCGCCCTTGGGTGAGATGTTGGCGAAGACTCCCTGGGGAAGGCTCACTATCGCGAAAACGTTGTTCTTCTCGACGAGCTCTTTCCTTACCTTCACGTAGGACTTGGTAACGTTTGAGAGAACGCCATCTGGAAGAACTATGCCGACCCTCCCGCCGGGCTTCACCTTTCTCATAACGTACTGGAGAGCGGCTAACTCTGTTTTGCTCGTCTTTATTGGAAGGTTCTCTTGGTTGGCTTTTGTAACCTTGCCACCGAAGGGCGGGTTGGTGAGTATCACGTCGTAGAGCTTTCCGGGATTGCGTATGTCCTCGCTGAAGGTGTCGGTCTTGACGAGCTTCGCGTTGACCCCGTGGAGGAGGGTGTTCATGTTGGCTATGAGGTAAGCGGGTGGCTTGAGCTCCTGCCCGTAAAACGCCTCGTCGAGCTTCCTGAGGTCTTCGGCAGTCTTTGCCTGGGGATACATGTGCCTGTAGGCCTCCACGAGGAAGCCACCGGAACCGCAGAAGGGGTCGAAGACTGTCTCGCCTATTTTCGGGTCAACGACCTTCACCATGAACCTGACGATGGGCCTCGGCGTGTAGTACTCTCCAGCCGCCCCGCCCTCGCGACCCATCAGCATAAGCGTTTCCTCGTAGAGCTGGGACATTATGTGGCTGTCCTCCCCGTCTATGCTTATGTCCTCGATGTTCTGGAATATCTCAAGCAGGTTGTGCGGGTCGCGGATTTTGAGGGAGATGCTGGAGAATATCTCGCCTATCTTGTTCAGCTCGTCGCTTCCGCCGAGGGAGCTCAAATACGGCCACAGCTCGTTGGCCACAAAGTTGTAAAACTTCTGGGCGTCTTTTACCTTCTTGAGGTTGTCAACGCCGAAGCGCTTCGGCCAGTTGTGGAAGAGGTATTCCTCCTTTATCACCGGCCTGTATTTCTCCCCCCTGAGTTCGGCCTCAAGCTTTCTCTCCTCCTCTCTATCGCTCAGAACCTTGAGGAAGAGCATCCATGAGAGCTGTTCAACGTAATCAAGGAGCGAGAGGCCCTCCGCCCTCATAATTTCATAGATGTGCTCAATCCTGTTCGCCAAAGCCTGCCTGTCCATACGTCATCCCTCCATTAAATCAGCGTAGAGACCTTTCTCAATTTCCTCAAGAACCTTTTTAAGGCCCTTCGCGCCCTTGAAGAGCCTTATTACTCCCTTCAATCCGCCGTAGGCCTCCTTAAAGCCCGGAAGCTCAAACACCTTAGGGTCTTCAATCTCACTCAGGCCGTAGAGGCGGTAGTGGTCTATGAGGTCTATTATCACGCTCCTCCCCTGCTCACCAAACTCCCGGAGGAACTCCTTTTTAACCTCGTAGAACAGGCGCGCCCTCTCGTCCCTCGAAACTATCGGCGCGTTGAAGAGCAAATGGGCAAGTAAGTCAAACTCGTCTGCCTCTGGAACCTTCTCGGCGAGGGAGAGCACCTTGAGGTCTATGCCGGCTTTCCTCAGGTCCTCCTTGAACTTTAGCCTCGCATCCCTGTTGAGCCATATCCTCCTCAGGTCGTTCAGGCTGGCCACCCTCTTCATGACCTGCTCCCTGGTGTACCGCACGTACTCGGCTTCGAGGAGCTTGTTGCCGTGCACCTCGATTTTAACCCGATTCTCTTCCTCTATGAACACCTTGAGTCCCTTAACTGTTATCGGCGCTTTGTTAGCGGGCTTCTGCTTTCTGAGGGTCAGCGTTGCCTGGTTGTTTGGGGCGGGGAACGTTGAGACGTACGTTTTCTTCGGCCTGTATCCGCTCGCTCTAACATCAACGAGAACCGCTTCCCTCGGCACGTTTCTCAGGAACACCCTGCCGTCATCCCCGGCAACCACGTGAATAGGCTTGCCCGGTTTGATGTGTACAACCACATCAGCCCCTTTGACGGGCTCAAGTGTCTCGTCGTCAACTATAACCATGTTGAGGTACCAATCGGTTGGCCCCTCCTTGGGTTCGAACCTTGGAACGTCCCACTCGTCAAAGAGCCTTGTGGCGCCTGTGAAGTCTATAACCCTGAAGGTGAACTTACGACCCTTCTCGTAGAGCCTCGACGCCCTGCCGATTATCTGGTGAAACTCAACCTTCGAGCCTATGTGCTTGAGGAAGATGATGTTCTTTATCGGTGGAACGTCTATCCCCGTGCTGAGAACGTCAACCGTTGTCGCTACGACCGGAAAAATTTCCTCCGAGCTGGCGAAGCTGTTTCTCAGAACCCTATGAGCCTCCGGGTCGTCCGAGACTATTGGGTAGGCATAGTTGTCAACGTTGAACTTAGGGTTAAAGTGGTTGTTGAGGAGTGCCGCAACCTCTCTCGCGTGCCTCTGGGTCGGGCAGAAAATTACAGTTTTAGCAAAGGGGTCGGTTTTCTCAAGGAAGTCCGCTATCCACCTGACGATTGCCCGCGTCCTGTCGGGGAGGATTATCGTCTTCTCAAATTCCTGAGCCGTATAATAGTCCTTGAGCTCGGGTTCGCCCTCCCCGGGAACTTCAATTATCGCTCCTGAGTTCCTGATTTCTTTGAACGTTATCCTACCTTCTTTGTCCACGTTGGTATAAACCCTGATAATCTCCTCGGGAGGCGCGAGATAGCCGTCCTCAATTCCTTGAGCAAGCTTGTATTCATAAACGGGCTCTCCGAAGTAGCGGTAAACGTCAACGTTGTCGCTTCTCTTCGGCGTCGCCGTTAATCCTAGGTGGATGGCATTCCCAAAGTGCCTTAGGATGTCGTGCCAGCGGTTCCAGCCGGAGCGGTGGCACTCGTCAATTATAACAAGGTCAAAATAATCGGGGTCGAACAGTTCGTAAATCCTCTTACCGTTCTTCTTGCTGTACAGCGTCTGGTATGTGGCAAAGTAAACATCCTTGGCGAAGTTTATGTTGTCTCCCTTAAGCTCCCAGCGCGCGTTTCCGAAGGCCTCAAAGGCGTTGTAGGCCTGTCCGCGAAGGTAAACCCTGTCCACGACGAAGAGAATCTTCTTCACGAGTCCGCTTCTGTACAGCTTCCACGCTATCTGAAAGGCCACGAACGTCTTACCACTTCCCGTTGCCATCGTGAGCAGGAGCCGCTTTCTTCCGCGCAGAATTTCCTCGATTGCGCGCCTAACCGCGACTTCTTGGTAGTATCTGGGCTTTTTATCCCTGACGTAGAATGGCACTGCGAGGGGGTTAGTCGCTTCACCCTCGACCTGGGGGATGTTCCTGTACTGCTGGTATCTTTCCCATAGCTCTTCGGGCGAGGGAAATCTATCAATTTTGGCGGTCTGTTTTGTTATGAAATCATATTCAATAATTTTCAGACCGTTGGTAGAATACGCAAAGGGCACATCGAGACGCTTCGCATAATCCTTAGCCTGCTCAAGGCCTTTATACGGGTCTTCACTCGCCTTTTTTGCTTCAACAACGGCAAGAGCGTGTCCGTTTATATCGGGGTAGAAAAGCACGTAATCGGCTCTCTTTGCGGAAGTTCGGCTTCCATCGCTGTTCAGAATCCTTCCGACTGATATAACATACTCCCTTCGGATTTTGCCCTCATCCCATCCGCTCTCGTGGAGCTTTGGGTCTATCAGCTTGCTCCTCGTGTCTGCCTCGCTGTACTCGATAGTCATTCTCACGCCCCACATGTTGTAACCTGGAGGGGTTAAATTCTTAACGCTCCACGATAAGTTTAGTCCCCTCAACCCCCACGATCCTGACCTTCTCTCCCCTCCCCGCAGTCCCGTGAAGGCATTTCGCGCGCCAGAGTTCCCCGTCGAGTTTAACGACCCCCTCAGGGGAAAGGTCTTCCACAACGAGGGCGGTTCTCCCTATCAGTCCCTCCGGACCTGCACGGGGCCTTTTGTCCGCCCCGCCGCCGAGAATGAAGGGCGCTATGACGAGATCCTTGGCCAAAAGGAGGGACATCACAAGCAATCCCGCCCAGAGGGGAATCTCCACGCCTATCCCCGGGAGTATCAGAAAAATGAAAATGCCAACGATGATTTCATCGGCCATCAGCGCGAGGAGCTTGAGCAGATTCCTGGCTTTTATATGCCCCATCCCTAGACTTCACCCCTGGCCAACCACTTCCAGTGTGGGTTCAGCTCGACTATCGTCCACCACTTCTTAAGCTCCCTTCTGGCGGTTTTGTAGTCGGGATAAAATCTCCCAACGAACTCCCAGAAGGCCTTCGAATGGTTCATGTGCTTCAGATGGGCGAGCTCATGGATCACAACGTACTCCCTGAGCTCCCGGGGGAGGACTATGAGGCGAACGTTGAAGTTCAGGTTTCCCCTGGGGGAGCAGCTTCCCCAGCGGCTCTTCTGATGCCTGATGTAGACCTTTCCAGGCTCCACCCCCATCCTGCGAGCGTAGGAATCCACGAGGGGCAGAAGCTCCTTTCTGAGGATTTTCTTCAGGCAGTCAACAACATCGTTGGGGTTGGGGGAGAGGACGACGGTCTTGAACCGCTCGTGAACCTTGGGCTTTCTCCCGTGGATAACCCGATAGAACTCGCCGTTGATGGGAAAGCCCGACTCGGCTATCTCCCGGAGACCCTCAATCTCGGCCAGCTT
Organism: Thermococcus sp. 21S7; assembly: GCF_012027615.1. NCBI lineage: Archaea > Methanobacteriati > Methanobacteriota > Thermococci > Thermococcales > Thermococcaceae > Thermococcus > Thermococcus sp. 21S7. The sequence continues at coordinate 76,364 of NZ_SNUT01000008.1, read as the reverse complement.
GCCCTCAAGCCAGCCCCGGTGCCTCTCGATCAGGTTATCAACGTCGAAGCCATCGGGGGCGGTGACCAGAACCGTTCCGTCAGGCCTCACCTCAAGCCGTGCATACTTGACCGGCCGACGGCGAACCCTCAACCTCATGCCGCTCACCTTTTAAGGAGAATTGGATGAAAAGTCCTTATGAAGGTTCGGGTTGTAGAGAGGCGCGCCAAGGGCATCTACACCAAATCGAAGATTCCGGGCGTGGAGTGGGCGGTCAACCAGTACGTCGGCTGTGCCTTCGCATGCGAGTACTGCTACGCCAAGTTTTTGGCGAGGTGGAAGGACTACGGGAGATGGGGAAGCTGGGTCGAGGTCAAGACCAACGCGCCCGACCTGGCGAGAAAGCACGTTTCCGGGAGCGTGGTCATGTCAACGGTGAGCGACCCGTACCAACCGATAGAGGCCGAGTTAAAGCTTACGAGAAGGGTTTTGAGGTACATGGACAAGAGGAACGAACTTTCGGTGCTCACCAAGTCCCCTCTGGTAACCCGTGACATCGACCTTTTCAAGGAGTTCCGAACGATAGAGGTCGGCCTCACGATAAACGGCTTTAGGGGGAGAGAAAAGGGGCTGTTTGAACCGCTGACGCCGGTCCACGAGGCGAGGGTCAACGCCCTTAAGGAACTCCACGAGGCGGGCTTGAAAACGTACGCCTTCGTCAGCCCGATAATTCCAGAGATAACGGACGTTTCCGCCATAGTAGAGGACACGAGGGGCTTCACGGACTACTACTTCTTCGAAGTGCTCAACCTCCGTGCGTCGGGAAGAGAATTCCGGGAACTCCTCCGCGATGAGTACCCGGAAAGCTACGAGGTTCTGAGGGATGATGAGGCATTTGAAGAGTTCCTGTGGGAGCTGAAGAAGGAGATAAGGGCCCTACATGTGAAGGCGGAGGGAATAGAGACGCACTTCAGAGGGTGGGGTTTCGTGAGAATTTGAATGCACATAGTTGAGAGGTCATCCCATCGTGGGATTCTCTCTTTTTTAGACAGCACCGCTCGACCGTGGGCATCATTGTATCATCTTGCCCGTATTTTGGGTTTTGACTACGACGTGTCCCCCAACGAGAACGATACGCTCGCATTTCGTCCTTGCGTGAGGACAAAACTCACCGCAGGCGAGCCAGAGGAGAGCGGTCGCGAAGGGGACGCCGACATCCTCAAGGGGCGTCGCTACCGTCTCTAACAACCGCTATGACCATCGAGTTCACGTTCGTCCCGGTTGGGCCGGTTTTCAGGAGCGCGCCAACCTTTTCCAGCGCGTGATAGGCGTCGTGCCTTCTGAGGACTTCCTCGACGTCTATTCCCGATTCCCTGAGAAGCCCAAGCGTTTTCCCGTCCACTACCCCACCCGCTGCATCAGTCGGCCCGTCCGTTCCATCGGTATCGACCGCCAAAACCACGGCGTTAAGTCCATCTATCTTTCTGGCAATACTCAGGGCAAACTCCTGGTTCGGCCCGCCGAGGCCTGCTTTTCCCTCGATGGTTACCGTCCACTCGCCGCCGGCTATTAGAACCGCCGGCTTTGGAACCGGTCGGTCGTATTTGGCTATTTCCTGGACTATCGAGCCTACCGCCAGGGCTATCTCGCCGGCCTCGCCTTCGAGGGTCGTGGTGAGAAGCAATGCGTTGTAGCCGAGCTCTTTCGCCTTCGCCAGGGCGGATTCGCAGGCGAGGGTGTTGCTCCCAACTATGAAGTTGCGGACGTTCGAGAGGTCTTCCTTGAGGGTTTCCTCGGCCTTTCCCTCCAGTCCCAGCTCGATGTGCCTCTTAACGCTCTCCGGCAGCTTCTCCCAGACGCCGTAGAGCCTCAGGATTCTGAAGGCGTCTCCGAAGGTGGTAGGGTCCCTCACGGTCGGGCCCGATGCTATGGCTTCGAGCGGGTCTCCGACGACGTCCGAGAGGATCAGGCTTATCACCCTTCCCCTCACACGCTTCGCCAGCTTGCCGCCCTTGACGGCCGAGATGTGCTTTCTTACGGTGTTTATCTCGTATATCTTTGCCCCGCTCTTCAGAAGGAGTTCGTTCGTTTGGATTTTGTCCTCAAGGGTTATCCCCCTCTCAGGGAGGAGGAAGAGCGCACTTCCGCCGCCGGAGATAAGGACGAGGAGGATGTCGTTCTCCCCAACCTTCTCGGCCAGTTCGAGGCCGAGCTTTCCGCCCAGGAGGGAATTCTCGTCCGGAACGGGATGTCCCGCCTCGATGACCTTCAGCTTTCTTAACTTGGGGCAGTTCTCGGCGTAGCCGTACTTGGTGATTATTACTCCCTCCTCAATCCGCTCCCCAAGGAGGTCAACGACGGCCCTTGCCATGGAGCAGGCGGCCTTGCCGAAGGCCAGGAGGTAAACCCTTCCTGACAGGGGGAATTCCTCCCCTGAAACCACCAGATGGCCTCCCTCAAATCCAAGGCTTCTTCTCACGGCAGTGTAGGGATCAGCGCTGTTGATGGCCGCGTTCATAATCTCCAGCGCGACGGTTTTGGCGTCCATTCACCCACCTCCTGGAAAAGAGTTCACTCAAAGAGGATTATCCTCTCGGCCTCTATGTCCTCAAGGGAAGCGTTCCAGCCGCCCACGACGTGCCTCTCACCCTCTTCCGTCTCCACAGTTATATTCGATATAACCTTGCCCTTGTCCTCGTAAAACTCCACGACCTTTCCCACGAGGTGAACGGGCTCCCCCGAGCGAACGAAGCGGCCGAAGACTTCCACCTTCGCATCCCGGATTCCGAACCGGCGCAGGTCGGAAACAAGCTCCCTTATGTGTATGTACTCCCTCGGAAGCTTGAGCGCCCTTTCTTCCCTGTAAGCGACCCTGCCGGTCGGCCAGAGGGCGTGGTAGAAGTAGCGGTCAAGCATGAAGAGGAGGTTGTTGTCCTGGATTATAAGGCCGTAGCCGTGAAGGGAGCTGCCGCCGGTTAGGGCCTCGTAGGGGAGGTATATCCCCATGTCCCTGTCCTGGATTATAATTATCGGGTCGGGCACGTCCCTGGTACGTATCTCGTTGGCCACCCGCGGAACATCGCCATTCCCGTAAAGGAAAAGATTTATGCGGACGTTGTTCTCTTTCTTTGCCATCAAGTCCCTCTCCAGCCTCTTAAGAAAATCCTCGGGAACGGCAATGCTTATGTGGAACCGGGCGTTCTTTATTGCTCTCCTGACGTAGTCCTCCAGCGTTATGCGGCTTTTAACCACGATTACGCTGCCTATCTCGCCGTGAGGAGTGTAAATTTCCTCAAGGGCGGATTTGAGAGCCTCTATTCTCTCGTCGTACCGCCGCTTAATGGCATCCATGACGCTCTCGGGATTGAGGGGAATGACCTGCTTGGGTCTGCCCTGGCTTGTAGTAACGAATCCCTTGGCCATGAGCGTCCTTATCACGTCGTATATCCTGGGCTGGGGAACCTTTGAGAGCGTCGCGAGTTCACCCGCCGTCAGAGGCCCGTTCCTGACGAGGGTGAGGTACGCCCTAACCTCGTACTCGTTAAGGCCGAACTCGCGGAGGAGGGACTTTATCTCCTTCTCGTCCATAGGCAGGCCTCAGATTATCGCTTTCTCCGTGTCTCGGTCAAAGATATGGATGTTGTCAAGGTCTATCTCTATTTTAATTTTTTCTCCGACGGGGAGGGGTATATGCCCGGGCAGCTTTATCTTGATTATGTTCTCCCCAACCTTGGCGTGAACTATCGTATCCGTCCCCAGGGCCTCGATGAAATCCACTGTTCCCTCTATCTCCGCCGTTCTGGTTACGTGTTCGAGGGTCGAGACGCCCTTCACCGTCATGTGCTCCGGCCTTATACCGAGGAGAACGTCTTTCCCAATGTGGTCAAGAAGCAGCTCCCTGAAGTCCCCGGGCAGGGGGACGATAAAGCCATCGCCTTCGAGCGCCAGCCCTTCCCTCTCCGTGACCGCTGCGCTGAGGATGTTCATCTCAGGAGCGCCTATGAAAGTCGCCACGAAGAGGGAGTTGGGCTTGAGGTAAACCTCTGTGGGGGGACCCACCTGAAGGAGCCGGCCCTTGTTCATGACCGCTATCCTGTCGCCCATCGTCATTGCCTCCACTTGATCGTGGGTGACGTAGATGGTTGTGACGTTAAGCTTCGTCTGGAGCTTCTTTATCTCGGCGCGCATCGCCACCCTGAGCTTTGCGTCGAGGTTGCTCAGCGGCTCGTCCATGAGCAGAACGTCCGGCTCAACCACTATCGCCCTGGCGACGGCCACACGCTGCCTCTGGCCACCGCTGAGCTGTCCGGGATAGCGGTCGAGGAGGCTCTCTATCTGGAGCAGTTCGGCCGCCCATTTTACCCTCCTCCTTATCTCGTCCTCCGGATACTTCTTCACCCTGAGCGGAAAGGCTATGTTGTCAAAGACCTTCATGTGCGGCCAGACGGCGTAGCTCTGAAAGACCATCGAGATGTTCCTGTCCTTGGGGGGCAGGTATGTAACATCCCTGTCGCCGAAGTATATCTTGCCTTCGCTGGGCGTCTCAAGGCCGGAAATCATCCTCAGCGTCGTTGTCTTTCCGCAGCCGCTCGGCCCGAGGAGCACGAGGAACTCTCCATCCTTTATCGTCAGGTTCAGATCCTTAACGGCCTCAAAGTCCCCAAACCTCTTAGTTATTCCCTCAAGCTTGACCTCAACCATGGTAACACCTCACTTGAGCGTTATACCCCACATCGTGACCAGATACCTCCTGGCGAAGAGGATGAACAGCATCGCCGGAAGGGTCATTATGAACGCCGCCGCGAACTTGTAGTAGTCCGGTGCGGCACCTCCGCTGGAGCCGGCCATTATCGAGAGTATCTGCGCCGGCAGGGTTCTGTTGTTCAGGGTGAGAATCGAGGCGACGAAGACCTCGTTCCAGCTCATGACGAAGGTGAACATAGCGGCAGCGGCCAGCCCCGGAAGGGCCAGGGGGAGGGTTATCTTCCTGAAGGAACCGAACCGGGTAAGGCCGAACACCATGGCGGCCTCTTCGTACTCCTTGGATACCCCCGCGAAGATGCTCGACGTTATGAGGACGACGAAGGGGAGCGCCATCGCCGTGTGGGCCAGAGCCACTCCGAGGAGCGTATCAGCCAGGTGGAGGTCTATGTAGAGAACCAGGAGCGGTATGGCCATGACCGGAATCGGGAACATCCTGAGGGCAACGATGGAGAGCTTTATGTGGTCCTTGCCCGGGAACATGTACTTGGCTATCGAGTACCCGGCCGGAACGCCGAGGATGAAGCTTATGATGATGGTGAGCACCGCCACTATGACGCTGTTCTTTATTCCGTCCCACGCACCGAGGGTGAAGAGTATCGTGTGGACGTACTCGCTCGTGAAGCTCGTCGGGATTATCTTGGTCGGGTCGTAGTAGTCGGCCTTGCTGGTGAAGGCGTAGAGGAAGGAGATGATGATTGGAATCACTATCCAGACCGCGGCCGTGAAAACGGCGGTGTAGAACCCCACCTTTTTGAGGGCGTACTTGGTCTCGTCGTTCATTCTCCCACCTCCAGATACTCAGCGCGGAGGAACTTAATGTACAGCGCACCGAGCAGTATGGAAAGACCGGCTATCACGAGGGCGTATACCGATGCAACGCCGGCGTCTTTTATCTCCGTGAGCTGGTAGTAGCCCTCACCGGCGAGAACCGGGATGTCCCTGCCTGCCAGTATCCAGACGATACCGAAGATCTGCATCGCGAAGAGAGTCCTTATTATGAGGGCGCTCTGGATGCTGGGCTTCAGGAGCGGCAGAACGATGCGCCTGAGCCTCGTCCAGTAGCTCGCCCCGAAGACCTCGGCAGCCTCGATGTACTCCTTGCTTATCATCTGAAGGCCGGCCAGGATTATCACAAAAACTATCGCCGTGGAGCGCCACAGCTCGGCTATAACTATCGCGAAGAACTCCCTCATGCGGTATTCGTAGCCGAATACGTATATGGGCTGGCCTATCAGCCCCAAGTTCATGAGAAGCTTGTTTATGAAACCGTAGGGGGAGAGCATGGAGTACCATATCAAACCGGCCGCCACGTCGCTTATGGTGAGGGGAATTATTAGGGCGTAGAGGGCGGCGTCCTTGCCCTTGAAAACGCGGTTCATGAGGAGAGCGAGAACAACCGCGAGGGCAACCTGGGTCGGGACTATAATACCCGCCAGAAGGATTGTGTATTTAAACGCGCTCCAAAAGTAGTAATCGCTAACGGTTCTACGCCAGACTTCCAGGGAGAACGCCCCGTTCTGGGTGAAGGCCAGGTAGAGGGCCTGAACGAGAGGATAGCCAACGAAAAACAGCAGATACACGAAAGCCGGCAAAATTAAAAGATAGGGAACAAGAGAGCGCCGTTCCATGGGACCTCCTCCTTCACGGTACCGGCACTCCAACGTCCTCGAAGAGCTTTACGAGGTCGGGCTTGATCTCCTTGGTGACGGTCGCTGGGTCCTCGTTGTTGAGGACTATCCTCTCAAAGGCCTGCTTGTAGTACTCCTTGAACTGTCCTCCCTTGTCTCCAAGGTTCGGTATCATGGCGACGAGGGCATCTTCGGTGCTGGCCTGCGCCTGAACGCCTTCCGCGAGTATCTTGAGGGGGCCATCCGGCAGCTTTCCGCTTGCCTCCTCAACCGTCGGGAAGAATCCAGTCTTTTCGAGAACCTTGACCTGGGTGTCCGGCTTGGTCAGGTAGTCTATGAGCTTCCAGGCCTCGTCCTTGTGCGGTGCTCCCTTCGGTATGGCAAGGCCGGCGAGAACGACGATGAATCCCCTGCCCTTCGGTCCCCTCGGAACCGGGACAACGACGAACTGGTCCGGCTTGGTCTCGATGGCGTTCTTAATCCTCGCAGTGTGGTCCCATGCTATGAGAACCTCTCCCTTCAGAAGCGGGTCTGACATGGCGTCCCAGGTGGTGCTCGATGGGTGCACGTAGGGCCAGAGTTTCTTGAGGTAGTCCCACATCTGGACGGCATCCTGGCTATCGAACTCCTTCGCCTGGTAGCCGGTGTAGCTGGGGTATATGTAGCCGTGGAGGAACCTGACGAAGAGTCCTTTAGGCCCTGCCGGGAAGCCGAGCTCGGGCTGGCCCTTGGCTTCTTTGAGGTTCTTGGCCCACTGGAGGAGGGCGTCGTAGGTCCACTTGTCGGTGCCCTTCATAACGTCCTCTTCGGTAAGCCCTTCCGGCAGGTACTGGAAGGCCTCCTTGTTAACGACCATAACGTAGGTGGCGCTCATCCAGGGAACGTAGGCCTTCTGGCCGCGAATGTTGGAATACTTCTCGAAGGTGCTGATGAACGTCCTGCCCTCAAGCTTGGGCATCGAGCTGAGGTCTTCAAGCCAGCCCTTAGAGGCCATGTAGTCCATACCACCGTGGAGGTCACCTATGACATCGATGGTGACCTTTCCCGCCTGCATCTCGCCCTCAAGCCTCGTAACCATGTCCGTGTAGGAAATCGGGACGAAGTTAACCTCGATATTCGTGTCTGAAGTAAACCCCTTCAGAAGGTCCTCCTGGACGAAGGCCCTCTCCTCGGGCGGGTTCAGCTGGGTTGACAGAAACGTCACTGTTACCTTCGTCTCTCCTCCGGGGGAGATACAGCCACTGGACACTACGGCGAACAAGACAACCGCCGCCAATAGAACACCAAACAATCTCCTAATCATGGGCATCACCCTATCCCTCAAGTAAGGTACTTCAACGAACTTATGTGAACAACATATATAAGATTTGTGTTTAGAACCACTAAAAGTGGTTGTATTTACAAAAAAGTAAAAGTTTGGAATTAAAGCCGAGGCTTCACGGTTTTGCCTTTTCTGGATGATTCATAGGCCGCCAAAATTATCGCAAGGTTCTTCTTCGCATCCTCGCCGGTTATGGGGACGTCCTCATCCTTCAGAACGGCCCTGGTGAATGAACTCACTATCCCCCTTACGTCCGGCCTGTCCCAGTATATCTTCTCGGCCCTGTCCTGGTAGACGGTGAAGTCCGGATAGGCCGTTCTCACGTCGAGGAATCCATCCCTTCCGACGAGGTAGTACTTTATCTCGATGCCGTAGGAGTAGCCCCTCGGATTGCCCCAGCCGGCAGTGAGAACGGCCAGAACGCCGTTCCTGAACTCAAGGACTGCGGTGCCTATATCATCCACCGGGAAGCCGTATATCTTGGCGCCTATGTCCGCGTAGACCTTCTTGGGGAGGTCCCCAGTGAGCCAGAGGAGGGAGTCAACGCCGTGGGGCGCCGTGTCCATGAAGCCCCCGCCCCCGGACTTGTTCACGTCCAAAAACCAGCCCATGTCAAGACCCTGAAGGAATATCGGGGGCTTAACGTTCTCCGAAATCGTCTGGATGTACTCGATGGGGCCTATCTCGCCAGTGTCAATCATCTCCTTCGCCTTCATGAGGGGCTCCGTGAACCTGGGGTTGAACGGGAGCATGAGCTTTACGCCGGCCTTTTTGGCGGCCCTTATAACCTCGTCCGCATCCCTGAGGTTCAGGGCTATGGGTTTCTCAAGGAGTATGTGCTTGCCCTCCTCGGCGGCCCTGACGGCTATCTCCCTGTGCCTGTACGTCTCGATGGCTATGTAAACCGCCTCGACATTCTCATCCCTCAGGAGTGCCTCGTAGTTTCTGTAGAACTTCGCCCCGTACTTCTTCGCCTCGGCGCGTGCAACGTCAGGGTTGGAGCCATCGCCGGATATGGCCACGAGCTTCGTCCCCCTGCCCCCCGCGATGGTGGAGGCAAAGCGGAGGGCGTGGGGATGGGCGTAGCTTATTATTCCGAAGTTGAGCTTCTTCATACCTCAACCACCTCCCCCTTGCGGGCGCTCTCCTTTGCCCTCTCGGCAATCTTCAGTGCTATCAGGGCATCCTCGGCGGTAACCACCGGCTCTTCCTTCCCCTTGATGCACCTGAAGAAGTGCCTCAGCTCCCTCTCGAAGGCGTCGGGGAAGGTTGAGAGGAGCGGGGAGAAGCGCGGCATCTCGAAGTTGGCCTTTGCAACGCCAACCACGGGAGTGTCCAGCGGGGTGTAGCGTATCCTGCCGTTCTTCCCTATGATGTCAACGTGGTGGTAGAAGACGCCGTAGCGCGAGGGATACGGGTAGGCCCAGCTGACCTCCGCTATGCCCGTCTTTCCTCCCTCGAACTTTATCATCATCATGAAGTGGTCGAACGTTCCGTTGGCCCTCGCCTCCTCCTTGATGGACTTCCCGACGGCGTAGACGCTCACCGGTTCGCTCTCGAAGAACCAGCGCAGAAAGTCCGTGACGTGGACTCCGAGGTCAACGGCGACGCCGCCGCTCCTGTTCTCGTCCCAGTACCAGTAGTCCTTCGGGAAGGGGAGGTTCTGGACTTCGGCCTTTCTGATGTGCATCGGCAGGATGTTGCGCTTCTTAATGACCTCCTTCATCTGCATCCATCTCTTGTCAAACCGCCTCACGTGACCAACGAAGAGGTGCAGGTCTTCCTTCTCGGCGGTTTTTATCATACTCTCGCCCTCTTCAACGGTGAGGGCTATCGGCTTCTCGACTATCACGTGCTTTCCAGCCTTGAGGGCCTCAACGGCAAGTTCTGCGTGGGTGTAGGTTGGCGTGAGCACCTCAACGACGTCAACATCGGTATCCAAAAACTCGTCGAGACTCGTGAACGCCTTCGCCCGAAACTCCTTCGCACCCTCGCGGGCCCGTTCTGGGTCTACGTCCATGCATGCAACGACCCTGATGCCCTCGATTCCCCTGAGGGCCTTCTTGTGGGCAAGATTGAATATGTTTCCGCAGCCTATCACTCCGACCTTCAGCTCCATGGGGATCCCCCAAGGGAGTAGGGGCAAAAAGTATATAATCCTTTTCAAAATAAACCACTTTAAATGGTTGTAAATTTATGGGGTGGAAGAGATGAGGGTCATCGTTGGAATTCCCAGTTACAACAACGCGGAAACAATCCCCTTTGTCGTTAAGCAGGCCGCCGAGGGGCTGATGAAGTACTTCGGAGGGGGAATCGTCGTCAACGCCGACGGAGGAAGCACCGACGGGACGAGGGAGGCGGTTCTGGGGACGAAGGTTCCAGACGGTGTCGAGGTTCACAGCTTCGTCTACGGCTGGCCGATTCCCGGGAAGGGCAGCGCCATGAAGGAGCTCATGGAGTTCGCCCTCGGAAGAGACGCCGACGCGCTCGTCTTCGTGGACAGCGATCTGAGGAGCATAACCCCGGAGTGGATATACCGCTTCGCCAAGCCCATCGAGGAGGGCTATGACTTCGTGGCACCGCTCTACATAAGGCACAAGTGGGATGGAACCATAACCAACAACATAGCCTACCCAATGACTGCCTCGCTCTACGGAAAGAACGTCAGACAGCCGATAGGCGGGGACTTCGGAGTGAGCAGAAAGCTCATGGAGGTCTACCTCGAAGACGAGGAAGTCTGGAAGACCCACGTCGCGCGCTTTGGCGTGGACATATTCCTGACGACGACGGCCATAGCGAGGGGCTTCAAAATCACCCAGACGGCCCTGGGAATGAAGATACACGACCCCAAGGATCCAGCCGCTTCCCTCGGCCCCATGTTCAACCAGGTCGTCGGAACGCTGTTCATGCTGATGGAGAAGTACGAGAACGTCTGGAAGGACGTGAGAACGATAGAGCCCGTTCCGGTCTTCGGGGAGCTTGAGAAAGGCGAACCCGAGCCCGTAAAGGTGACCCTGGAGCTTCTCGAAATAAGGGCGAAGGAGCTCTTTGCCCAGCACGAGCCGGTGCTGAAGAGGGCACTGGGCAAAGAGACGCTCAAGGGAGTGGTGGATGCACTCAAGACCTTCGAGTTCGACGACAGGCTCTGGAGCCACGTCCTCTACGACGGAGCCGTGGCATACAAAAACGGAATTCTAACCGAGGCGGAACCCCTCGTGCCGCTGTACTTCGCAAAGACGGCGGATTTCATCAAGAGAACGATGGACATGAGCACCCTTGAGGCCGAGAAACTGATAGAGGAGAGGGCAAGGGTATTCCTTGAGGAGAAGGACTACCTCCTTGAGCGCTGGTAGAGCTCCCAGAACTCCCTCATCAGGACCACTTCTTCCATTTTTGGAACGCTCCAGGCTCCTCTACGGGTCGTTGAAAGCGCCGCTACAAGGTTTGCAAAGCGGCCGATTTTTCTGAGATGCTCCTCACCCATAGAATCCTCACCGAGCAGGTTCGAGTAGTGGAGACCAGCCAGGAGGGCAGCCGTAAAGGCATCCCCGGCACCGGTGGTGTCAACCGGCTCCACCCTGTAAGGGGGGATGTGAACCCGGGCGCCCCCACTCATCATATAACTACCCTCCTCACCCAGAGTCACCGCGAGCAGTTTGAAGTCGAAATCTTCTGGATTTATCCCGTTGTTTTTGAGGTACGCCAGCTCCCCATCGCCGAGCTTAACTATATCCGCCAGCAGGAGGGCCCTCTCAATATCCCGGAGCATCTCTCCCTCCCTTCCGCGCCAGAGGTCGGGCCTTATGTTAACGTCGTAGCTCAGAGGAACCTTCCCTTTAAGCTCCTCCAAAACTCCGAGGAGCGTCGAGCGGGATGGCTCCCTGGCGAAGAGCACGGTACCGAAGTGAACAACCTCTGCGCCTTCTAGGAGGGCCGTTTCCACGTCCTCCGGCTTCAGGTTGAAGTAGGCAACGCCGTCGTAGAGGATGAACTCCGGCCTGGCACCGATGAGCTGAACGAAGACGACGCCGGTGTGCTTTTCGGCGTCCCGAGATATATGAGTCCTCACTCCCTCATCACGAAGCCTTTCGAGCAGAAAATCCCCAAAGGGATCGTCGCCGACCTTGCTTACCAGCGCACTCTCAACGCCGAGCCTTGAAAGACCAACCGCAACGTTTGCAGGAGCACCGCCAGGATGCTTCTCGAAGGACTTCACGTCCCTGAGCTTTCCCTCCTGGAGGGCTATGAAATCTATGAGGACCTCCCCTACAGAGACCATCATCGTCATCACCACGGGCAACAACTTTTGGTTGTTTCCTCTAACAACCGTTATATACGTTTCCCGCGATTGGAATACCAGGGTGTTGCCAATGATAGCGGTGGTAACGTTCACTGACCCCCGGCCCACGGCGCTTTCTAGAGAGCGCGAGAGGGCTTTGATGGAAAAGCACTCCCACCTCATCGAGGAGCTGAAGAGGGCCGGCTTTGAAGTTCTCGACGTGAACGAGAGGCTTGGAAAATACGAAGCTCTCAAAGCAGGGAAGAACTTCGGGGTAGATTCGATGGAGGAGAGCTTCAGGGCTGGGGAAATCATAGCTGGGGGCTCCGCCTCGGGAATAATAGCCGGCCTCTGGCACTGGACGGAGAGCAACCTAGTCACTGCGCTCGTCAGGGGAACCGAGAGGCCGATACTCCTCTACGCCGACGATGACCCCGCGTGGGCCGGAACCACGTGCATCACGTCTGTCGGGGCCTCACTCTGGGAGAGTGCTGTGAACGAGTACGCACTGAACCACGTCCGCCTCAAAGGGGACGTTAAAAAGGTAAAGGCCTGGGTCAGAGCCGCTGAGGCTGTCTCAAAGCTCTCCAAGAAGTCCCTCCTCCTCTGGGGCGCGCCCTACACCCTCGGGATGGAGCACCTAATGGACGACCTGCCGAGGCTTAAGAGAATCGTCGGCGACTTCATAATGCTCGACCAGTATGTTCTGGTGAGGAAGGCGGAGAAGCTCCTCTCGGACGAGAAGCTGAGGATTCGTGTGGAGGAGTTCTACGACTGGCTGACAGAGAAAACGGAAGTCAAGTTTGACGACATCATGCTGACACCAGAGGCACTGAGGAGGCAGATAGCGCTCTATCTCGCCGCAAAGGAGAGCTGGAGCGAACAGGGAGGCGTTTCGGCCGTCTCGATAAAGTGCCAGCCAGAGCTGAGCGAGGTCTACGGCGTTACGGCCTGCCTGATTCCTGCGCTGTTCCCGTTCAACCTAGACGCCGAAGGCGAGAAGGAGGTAATCCCGGCCACCTGCGAGGGCGACGTCAAGGGCACGATAAGCTCGGCGCTCCTCTTCTATCTGAGCGGGAACCCCCCGCTCTTCGGGGACATAAAGTACGTGGACGACGAGGTCGTCATGATAGCCAACTGCGGCGCGGCTTCGCTCTACTACGCCAGGCTGAGCGAGAACCCGGAGGAGAACCTCAGAGCCACCACAGTTCAGGGACAGTGCCAGGGAGCGAGCGGCGGGGCGCTCACTTACAGAACCCCACCGGCGAAGTTCACCGTGGCGAGGCTCATACGGCGCGGGGGAGAGTACTACCTCCTCTACTTCCTCGCGGAGGGGGTCGAGATAACGGAGGGGCTGGAATCAAAGCTCAAATGGGGCCGGCAGTGGCCGCACACGGCCATAAAGAACCCGCTCGACAAGGATGGCTTTATCTCCGCCATGGGAGCCAACCACCTCTCACTTGTTCCCGGCGACTACACCGAGGAGCTCCGCTTTACCGCGAGACTCTGGAGGGTAAAGGCAATCAACCTTGAAGACCCAAGGGAAGTAAAGTCCTTCCTTGAGGGATAGCCCATGAGAACCATCCTAGCCGGCAACGGTGCCTTCGTGCTGGGCGATGAGAGAGGGGACATGCCCGCCCATTACGACGGTTTTTATTTTCTCGACACCAGGTTCGTCCGGAGGGCAAGGCTTGAGGTCTCTCCAGACCCGGAGTTCCTTGGAACATCCTCAACCTTCACCAGGGCAGTTTCGCACTTTTCCCTCGACGGACGGGCAATTCTGGTGAGGCTGAGAACGCTGGATGGGGTTTACGAGGAAAGATTCGCCTTCTACAACACGTCCGGCGAACCGCTCAAGGTCCGGGTCAGGTACTCCTACGAAGCGCCCCTTGAAGACATATTCCAGGTCAGGGGATTCATGGGGCTGAAAAGCGGGGAGGCGATAGCCCCGGCCGGGGGGAGGTATGTAAAGGAGGGCCCCGAGGGAAGGAGGGTTCTCTTCCTTGAGACCAACATGGAAAGGGAGGGAAGCGTCCTAAGGGCGGAGCTCGCGATACCTCCCCTTGGAAAGGCAGTCCTCTACGTCCGCTTCATTCCAAAAATCGAGGGCAGGGTCTCGGAGATACTCGCGGAGAAAAGGAAAACGATAAAAAACGTTGCCTTCACCGGCTCATCCAGCATCGACGGGATATTTGAAAGGGCCGTGGAGAACATCAACGCCCTGACGCTCTTCACGCGCTTCGGCCCGGTTCCCCTCGCCGGAATCCCGTACTTTGCCTGTCCCTTCGGAAGGGACGCGATAATAACCTCACTCTTTCTCCTGCCGTACTACCCGGAGTACACAGCGGGCACGCTGAGGCTCTTTGGGCGGCTCCAGGGGAAGAGAACCAACCCGAAGAACGAGGAGGAGCCGGGAAAGATACCCCACGAGTTCCGCCTCGGGGAGCTTGCGCAGTCGGGGAGGGTTCCCTTCGCGCCGTACTACGGCACGGTCGATGCCACCCCACTCTACGTGGCGCTGGCGGGCGAGTACCTGCGCTGGACCAAGGACAGAGGGCTGATTGAGGAACTGAAGCCTAACCTGACGGCTGCCGTCGAGTGGATACTCGGAAAGCTCGATGATGGCGGCTACATAACCTACGTTCCAGGGATACTCGGCAACAAGGGGTGGAAGGATTCAAGGGACGCGATAGTTGATGAAGAGGGAAAACTTCCAAAGCCGCCGATAGCGCTCGTCGAGGTGCAGGGCTACGCTTACTGGGCGCTTAAGCTTGCGGGAGAGCTTGACCTGACAGACCTCGATGAAAAGACCCTCCTCACGAAGGCAGAGCGGCTCAGGAAAAGGTTCAACCGCGACTTCTGGATCGGCTCCTACTACGCCCTCGCGCTGGACGGGGAGGGGAGGCCACTTAGGGTTGTCTCCTCGAACATGGGGCACCTGCTCCTGACGGGGATAGCCGAGCACGGGGAGGAGCTTGCGGAGAGGCTTTTCCAGCCGGACATGCTCTCCCGGTACGGGATAAGAACCCTGAGTGCCAGAGAGAAAGCCTACAACCCGTTCAGCTACCACCGCGGAAGCGTATGGCCGCACGACAACGCGCTGATAGCACTCGGCTTGGCGAGGGCTGGAAGAACGGACATGGCAAAGACGCTTATGGACGCCACCTTCGACGCCGCAAAGCTTCTGCCAGCGAGGGAGCTTCCGGAGCTGTACAGCGGCCTGAACGAGCTCGTTCCCGTTCCGAGGGCCAACTCCCCGCAGGCATGGAGTGCGGCGAGCGTTTTCGCCTTCATCACCGCCGCGCTGGGAATGGAGGCAGGGGATGAGCTCACCATCCGGCCGGTGGAGGGTGTGAATCTCCTCGTGCGCGAAGTGAGGTTCGGGGGCAGGAGGTATTCGATAAGGGCCAATGGAGGAGTCAGCGTTGAACCCCTATGAGTTCAGGTTTGAAAAACTACCAAACCCCGTGCTCTCCCCTTCCGACGGAGGATTCGACTCAAAGAACGTCTACAATCCCGCGGTGGTCAAAAGGAGAGGAAAAACAGTCATGCTCTACCGGGCGGAGGCAAAGGAAGAGGAGATAACCGGAAGAATCGGGCTGGCGCTGAGCGAAGATGGAATTCGCTTCATCAAACACCCAGAACCTGTTATGGAGCCGGAATACGGGTGGGAGAGCCTCGGCGTTGAAGACCCCCGTATCGTGAGAATCGGAAAGACCTACTACATGACCTACACCGGCTACGATGGAAGGACGGCGCGGCTCTGCATCGCCACCTCGAAGAATCTGCTGAACTGGAGGAAGCACGGGGTGGTTTTTGAGGAGTTTCCGTTCCTCAAGAACGGAAAGCCCAACTGGACCAAGAGCGGGGCCATCCTGCCCGAAAAAATGAAGTCCGGGCCGTTCGGGGGGCACTACATCATGTACTTCGGAGATTCCAATATCTGGCTGGCATATTCAAGGGACCTCCTCCACTGGGAGTACGAAAAGGAACCCGTCCTGAGGCCGAGGGGACATCTCGCTGAGCCCGGGCCCGCACCCATCCTCACGGAGGAGGGAATACTCCTGATACACAGCGAAGCCTTCTACGAGGACGGAAAGCTCGTTTACTACACACACGCGGCCCTCTTTGGCAGGGAAGACCCGAGAAAGCTCATCTGGAGAACAGAGGAGCCTATCCTCAGGCCGACCTTCGACTGGGAGAGGTACGGCTGGGTTGACAACGTGGTTTTCGCCGAGGCAATGGTGGAGCACGGGGGCAGATACTACCTCTACTACGGCGGGGCGGATAGACACGTTGGCTTAGCGGTGGGAACCATTAAGCTGGGAAGTTCCCAAAAGTCCAGCAATGTTTAAGTACAATCATAACATGTATTTTAAGAGGGGCGGGCACGTTGGGGATTCACAACCTTGGTGGCCTAATCGCAGGGTTGATAATCCTGGTGATTTCGCTGATAACCGCGTACAAATCCTACGGGTACCTTAAAAAGCTTGAAACCCCTCTAGCAAGAAAACTCGCGCTCACAGTCTTCGTCTCGGCAATATTGGCAATCATCGGAAGCCTAGGGACGAGTTTCCAATCAACAACCGGAGCGAATGTGTGGTGGATTATGGCCACTTTCTTCACAGGCTCCTACACGGTAATAATAATGGCGGTTTTTTTGTATTTAGACCTCCTATACAGAGCCACAACTGGGGAGTTCGGGCGGGGAACGCCAAAAGAACTCAGAAAATCTCCCCCACTTCCAGACAAAAAGCAGACAAACCCAGTTCTTCCATCCGGAGCTTTCACTGTACCCCCGGAACACATGTCCGGACTTCGCCAGGTCTGCAAGTTTGCCACATCAACCCTTTACGTCGGGAGAAAGCCGGACGTGAAGTGGTGTCAGTTTGATGACGTTATCTGGATTACCAGAATAAACGCGCCGAACAGCATCAACCCATCAAAGCTCCACGTTCTGCAAGATGAGATAATGCACTTCGTATCAAGGCACGGCGAGGGCTCCCTAATAATTCTCTGCGGAGTTGATCACCTAATACTCTACAATGAGTTCAAAAGTGTGGTAAAATTCCTAACCATAATGAAGGATTACATGATCCTCACAAATTCGACACTCATAGTTGTTATCGACGAGAAAATCTTCGACGAGAGCCAAATGGCGATCCTGAGAAAAGAACTTCCCCCGCTGGAGTGGAAAAAAATCGCCCAGACAATGGGGGATGCAGCGTTGTTTGGGGCCATCGCAAGGGAGGAACTGCGACACAAAACAGCGGGAATTTCCAAAACCACAACTACCGAGGATGTCCAGGAGGAATCCACAAACAGTGGCTAACCTATAATCACCAGCTCAATCTCAGCCGTGGTTTCGGGGCTCTTCAGGAGCTCCACTATTTTTCTGTCTATATCCCTCGCGGCTTTGTTTGCCCTTACTGCGAGGGTTCTGGCGTCGATGTAGTCGCTCTTTCGAACCACCATCGAAAAATCATGGTCGAGTATCAGCCCAGGACTGCCCTCGGCGAGAACATCATCCACCAGATTCCCAACCTTTATCCTAATAAGGAGCCGTTTTCCGGCCCTCAGAGCAGATTTAAATTCATCGCTAAGGTCGTTTATGCCCTTATCGGCCTCGATGCAGAGGATACAGTCTCCACGCGGCGTTAGATAGTCTTCCTTTGTGAACTCCAGCGTCGATTTGTGCGTTGCCCTGACGTTCTCGTGACCCCTGCAGCGAATTACCTCCCTCAGCATGGATGGGGGTACCCTCCCGCCTATTTAAACCTCACGAAAATCTTATAAGTGAGATACGCTTCATATTTTATGAACGAACAGAGGTGGTAACATGGTGAAGGTCTCGGTGAGGAACATTTTGAAGGGGCTCGTGAGGATAAACTCTGGCTTCGCCCTCGTTAGATGCTACTCCCTCGACGTCGTCTGGCCCAGAAAGACCTCCGTGCATCTCGGCGAGTGGCTCTACGAGAAACTGAGGAGGAAGTAAGCCCCCCCTTTCCTTCCCCGGGCCACTTTTAAAGGCATTCCCCTGATGTGAGGTACATTTTTTCTTTGAGGGCTGCACCTTCAGGGCGAGATGCAGTGAACTGTCCAAGAAGTCCCGGACAACCGAAACCCTTAAATGTTGTTGCCTTTTGATAAGGCCTCGGAGAGGCCACGGAAAAACAACCCCTCTCATAGGGTTCACGCATCCTCCCACCGGCGGGGGAAGACGCCGTAAGGCGTCCTTTCAATGACCGTTTGGTGGGATGGCTAAAACTCCAAGAACGGCCTTTAAAAGAAACCCCGAGCGGGCTTTGCCCGTTGGGGTGATGGGCCCGAGACCGGGCCCGCGGGCTGAACCGAAACCGGTGACGGGAGTAGGAAAGGCCCGCAAACCAAACCGCACGACAAGGGGTTAAACCCCCACAGCGGGGAGGAGGTCAGGCTGCCAGAGTCAAGCTAACGGGGGGATTGATGATGGGAAACATCAAGCAGACGTTCATCAAGAGGGTTGCCCGGGAGCTGTTTGATCGCTACCCGAACGAGTTCACCAGCGATTTCGAGCACAACAAGAGAAAGGTTGAGGAGCTCACCAACGTCACCAGCAAGACCATCAGGAACAGGATAGCCGGCTACATAACCAGGCTCGTGAGGATGAAGGAAGAGGGCAAGATGCTTTGAAGCTCTCCTTTTCCTCTTCTGAGTTTCTTATAATCGACCCCTTCGGAACCCTTCTGTCCGTGCCACTGGAACTATCGAAAGATTTAAAAATGCCCCCCGGGAGGTATAACCCGGGCGCTCGGGCAGTGCCGGGGTAGCTTAGCCTGGTCAGAGCGCTCGGCTCATAGGGCCGCTCCCCCTCGGGGGAGCCTGAGAAACCGAGAGGTCCGGGGTTCAAAGCCCCGCCCCGGCACCACAGAAACTTTGTCTGCGCAAAGTTTCATCAAAGGTTGTAGCTCCTTTTTTGAAGTGCAATTTTGGAGTTGATTTTCCTTGCCTACTGCCACTCCTCAAGCGAAGCTTCTTTAGGACGCTTTTCTGAGCTGGGTTTACTTTTGAATGAACGCCCAGAGGGCGTCGGAGGAGAGAAACCCCTCGAAAGTTGCAGTTTTGAAAAGAGCTTCCTAATTCACAGCAACTTCCCAAAAGAAAATCGGAACTTTTAGGGTTCTTCCACAGGAGCTACAAACTTTTCGCCAGCCTTTTCAAAGGCTGAGCGCTGGCGGAAAGATGGGGTGCAATTCCAAGGGCATTGCCTCTCAGATGATCCACTCTTCAATCGGCAGGTTTTACAGTGTTTAACTCCCAAAAAAGGCTTCCAAAAAATATATAGCGAAAAAGAAGGCAGGACTACCACCCGTAGCCGTACAGCCTCGCCATCAGGTGCCTTTTGATCCGTTTGCCGTAGTAGTAGCCTATCGCCATGCCCACAAGGAGGCCGCCAAGGTGGGCGTAGACGTTGACGCTCGGCAGGAGGCTGTTTATCAGGAAGAGGACAAAGGCGTTTATTAACGCCCCCTGCATGTTGCCGCCGACGACGCCGGTTATGAGTATCAGCGCCCCAACTATGCCAAAGAGCGAGCCGCTCGCGCCGGCACTGACCGAGTTGGCAGGCAACAGGAAGAGAGTCAGCAGGTTACCTGCCAGGCCCGAGACGAGATAGACCATGACGAGTCTCTTTGGCCCAAGGATTCCCTCAAGCTGTCTCCCCATCATCAGGAGGAAGTACATGTTGAAGCCTATGTGAAGTATGCCCACGTGCACGAACATCGCTGTGAGGAGCTGCCACCACCATCCGTAGTTGAGAACGGCGTAGTTCCACTGGCCGAGCCTTGCCAAGACTTCAATGCTTATGCTGAAGGGATTCCCGCTGAGTATTGACTCCAGGACGTAAACCACTACGTTTATCAGGAAGAGGGTGAAGGTCGCCTTCCCGTAGCGGTGGAAGTAGCCCTCAAGACTCATTTTCCAGCTCCTCCAGGATTATATCCAGCAGGTAGCGGTCGTTAACGGCTATGACGTTAGTCTTGGTGGTCGCGTCGAGCCTCAGCCCCAGCTCCCTACCGGTCTCGTCGGTGACTATCGCTCCAGCTTCCTTGGCTATAAGCACACCCGCGGCTATGTCTGTCGTCCTCACGTAGTTCCTTATGTCCAATACGCCGTCGAGGGCCCCCTTGGCGAGGTAGGTCAGCTCAACCGCTATGGCCCCGAGGACCCGAACCCGCTTGACCCGCTCTATTAATCCCAGACACCTGCCGCGCGTGTAGAAGCTCAAAGCTTCCTTCCCGCGCCCGGGTTTTCTTACCCTAATGGGCCTTCCGTCCATATAGGCCCCCCCACCCGGTACTGCCTCGTAGAAGTGCCTCGGCACGAACTCGTATATCGCACCGTAGATGGGTTCGTTTCTCCTGAAGACAGCGAAGCTGAAGGCGAATATTGGTATCCCAGCGGCGAAGTTGTAGGATCCGTCTATCGGGTCAACGATGACGGTGTAGTCGCTCCCGTTGTCTATGAAGCCTATTTCCTCGCTGACTATGTTGACCCCCAACGGCTGGAGCCTGCTCAGAACGACGTCCTCAGCCACTTTGTCAACGTACTTGGTAACGTCCCCACTGACGTTTTCTCCCATTTCCTCCCCGGCCTTTGGGGTGCCGAAGAGGGGCATCACTTCCTTCTCAACCTCCCTCGCGGTTTCGAGGGCTATCTCGTTCCAGTTTATCATATCAACCACCCATCAGCATTATCAGCAGATTCCTCGTTCCCGGGCCAAAACCCAGGATGAACATCGTGAGCTT
Source organism: Thermococcus sp. 21S7 (assembly GCF_012027615.1). Taxonomy (NCBI): domain Archaea; kingdom Methanobacteriati; phylum Methanobacteriota; class Thermococci; order Thermococcales; family Thermococcaceae; genus Thermococcus; species Thermococcus sp. 21S7. The sequence goes on along the minus strand of NZ_SNUT01000008.1, from coordinate 55,607 downwards.
CACGAAGTTTATTAAATCCTGGTCCTCCTCCGTCATGGCCCTGTCCAGTATCCAGACGATTGGAAGCAGTATAATAAACTTCTCGGCGTATATAACCGCCGGCGTTCCAAAGGTATCCATCAGCCATCTCGCGAGGACGTGCTGCTCCCAGAAGCCAAGGAACTGAATTCCAACGAACGTTGTTGTCGCGTCGTAGAAATGGGTGTAGAAGAGGAGCGAGTTAGCCCTAACGAGGGCGAGCTTCTTCGAGACGAGCCATATGAAGGCCTCGGCTATTATCAGCGCCGGGATGAAGTATTTGAAGACCCCGGGGTTGAAGTCAACCTTCCCCAGGTTTATTATCAGGACGAAGACGAGCCCGCCGAGCAGAACCCATCCAAAGTCCCGGTAGAGGGAATAGAGCTTCTCACCCGGGCAGTTCCTCCAGACGACGTACAGAGAGGCTATCGCAAAGGCCGCTATGACGAAGTAGCCGCCGGGGCTGACGGTCAGGTAGGTTCTAGGCAGAATTCCGACGTCCGTCATGCTCCTCATCAGCGGGCCGAGGATTATGTACGGAATGAGGGCCCTGAAGAAGCGGTCGTCAACCTTTACACCCATCCGCTTGAGCATCCTGTAGAGCAGAAGAACCGCCACTCCAAGGATTATGGCGTACACAGTCGTGTTCACCAGGTTGTAACCCTGATTCTCCTGTATAGGTCTGATGAAGTACTCGTAAAAGAACTCGTAGAGCCCCATTCGACCACCATAGACCGTTGTTCCGATAGCCTTAAAGCTTTTCCCACCCTATGGTTAAGCGGTGAGGGAAAAAGTGCACCTGATGCAGCTCCCGCGGGAGGTTTTGCTCGGCGAGGATCTCAAGGGGGAGGCTGTTAACGTTGCGAGGAGGCTCGGCCTCGGCGAGAGGGCTCTAGTGCTCTACGGACCAAAGACCAAGAAGATAGCCGGAAGGGACATCGAAGAGAGCCTCAGGGAATCGTTTGATGTAAACGCGCTGGTACTTCGAGAGGCCAGCATGGAGGAGGTTGAGAGAACCCTTGCTAAAATCAGGGACGATAACATTGACTGGCTCATAGCCGTCGGCGGCGGAAGTATAATCGACGTCGCCAAGCTCGCCTCTTTCAAAGCGGGGATTCCATTCATAAGCTTTCCGACAACCGCTTCCCACGACGGCATAGCGAGTGCAAATGCATCCATCAAAGACCTCGGAACCAAGACCTCCGTCAAGGCCGTGCCGCCCGTGGCGGTGATAGCCGACGTCAGGGTCATCAAAACCGCCCCCTACCGCTACCTAGCCGCTGGAGTGGGCGACATGATAAGCAACCTGACCGCTGTAAAGGACTGGCAGCTGGCCCACAGGATAAAGGGCGAGTACTACAGCGAGTACGCGGCTTCGCTGAGTCTGATGAGCGCCAAGATGGTGATAAAGAACGCCGACATAATAAGGCTGGGCAACGAGGAGAGCGTGAGAAAGGTTGTGAAGGGCCTCATCTCGTGCGGCGTGGCCATGAGCATAGCCGGCTCTTCAAGGCCAGCGAGCGGCGCGGAGCACCTCTTCAGCCACGCGCTCGATGCCATAGCACCGAAACCGGCCCTGCACGGCGAGCAGGTCGGCGTTGGGGCGATAATAATGGCCTACCTCCACGGCCTAAAGTGGGAGAGAATTAGGGAAACCTTAAAGAAGGTCGGGGCGCCAACTAACGCATACGAACTTGGGATCGACCCGGAGTACATAATCGAGGCCCTCACGATTGCCCACACGATAAGGCCCGAGAGGTATACGATCCTCGGGAAGGACGGTCTCACGCGAGAGGCAGCCGAGAAGGCCGCTAAAATCACAGGAGTCATCTGAAGATCACCGCTTCACAAAACGGAGGTGTTTGGAATGGCAATAATCACGTTAGTTGGGGAAAAGCTGGCAAGACCAGGGGTTGAATTCATATATTACGGCCCGGCAGAACCGTGCAAGACGTGCAAGCTCGCAGGAGTCTGCGTCGGAAACCTCGAACCCGGCAGGAGGTACAAAATCCTCCGGGTAAGGAGCATGCCCTCACACTCCTGTCCGCTTCACGAGGGCAAGGTTAGGGTTGTTGAAGTCGTCGAGCCGAGCATCGAGGTCGCGATAGAGCCGAGGCTGGCCATAGCGGGCTCGGTGATAAAGCTCCACTTCGCGGACTGCAGCGACAAGGAAAAGGCCGACCTCTTCAGGCCCGAGGGCCTCTTCGAGGGCGACCACGTGAAGATAATAGAAATCCTCGACGACGTCGAGTGCGACGGCAAGACCTACAAGGTCGTCAAGGTCATGCGCAAGAAGGACTAACCTCCTCCTTCCACTTTTGTGAACGCAATCATCTCTTCTTCCCCTGTTCTTATCCTGTAGGCGCGCATCTTACCGTCGAGGAAGTCCCTGATTGCCATCAGGGTTCTCTCGCGCTTAATCAGCAGCTCCCGGGCTTCGTCGACGCTCACCGCCTCAAACCTCAGCCTCTCCCCCGGCCGGCTCTGTGCAACTAGGGGGAGGTCCGCCGTTGAAACGACGGCTATCTTCGCGTAGCCACCGGTCGTCTGGGCGTCGCGGAGCATCACTATTGGCTTTCCGTTGGCCGGAACCTGAATCGAGCCTGTCGGTATGGCGTCCGTCACTATCCCTGCGCCCTTCTCCGAGTGCTCTATGGCCTTTCCATCGAGACGGTAGCCCATCCTGTCGGACTCGGGAGTTACGGTGTAGGACTCGCTCAGGAAGGTCTCTATCCCCTCCCCGGTGAAGTGGTCGAGGTTGGGGCCGAGAACAACGCGAACGGTCTTTTCTTTCGCTGAATAGTCCGGCCTCAGTTCCGGAGGGAGGTATCTCCCATCCTTCCCGGTCAGTATCGCGTAGCCGATGTTCAGAACATCCCCGGCCTTCAGCGGCCTTCCAAGCCCGGCCTTGGGATAGGCCGAGCAACTCCCGAGGAGCGGCTCACACTTTATCCCTCCAGCGAAGGCTATGTAACCGTAGAGCCCACTTTTCAATGCGCCAACCTCAAGGATATCCCCCCTCTTTGCCCAGTGGCTCATCCAGGGTTCTACGGGGGTGCCGTTGAGCTTCACGTCAACGTCCCCAGCAACAGCAAAAACGCAGGAAGCGTTGAACCTGAGCGTTGGGCCGGCGAGGAGGAACTCAAGGAGGGGCGCGTCACCGGGGTTTCCGACGAGGTAGTTCGCTATCCTCGCGGAGTAATCATCCATGAAGCCGGAAACAGGGACACCGAGCTTTCGGTAGCCCCTCCTGCCGGAGTCCTGAACGGTGAGGAGTGAAGGAACGTTGAGGAGCTCAATCATCTCCATTCCCCCATTCGGCCTCGTAGAGCTCCCGGAACTCGGACTCGTCGATTGGGACGAACCTCACCATGTCACCGGGCCTTAGAAGGGTCGGGGGTTCCCTCTCAGGGTTGAACAGTCTGAGCGGAGTCCTTCCAATGAGCCTCCAGCCGCCGGGGCTTTCGAGGGGATAGATGCCGGTCTGCTTCCCCGCTATTCCAACGGAGCCGGCGGGAACCTTCAGTCTGGGCTTCTCAAGGCGGGGTGTCGCTATACGCTCGTCCATGCCTCCGAGGTATGCGAAGCCCGGCAGAAAGCCGAGGAAGTAGACGCGGTAGGTCGGCTTGGAATGTATCTCGATAACGTCATCGACGGCCAGGCCGTTGTGGTCCGCCACAAAGCCGATATCCGGGCTGTACCGGCCGCCGTAAACTACGGGTATCTCGACGAGCTTCCCCTTGAAGGATTCCGGCGGAACCTGAAGGAGGGGCTCAATGGCTGCCTTCACCTCGCTGAAGCTCGCCTTGATGGGGTCGTAGAAGACGTAGACCGTCGAGTAAGCCGGCACCACCTCAACGAGCCATTCAAAGTCAGCCCTCTCCACTGCATCGGCAATGGCATGGACTCTGGCGTTTACTTCCTCGTCGATGACCTCGCCGAAGGACACGAGCAGCGCTGAATCGCCGGCGGGTTTTATCGTTGGTTGCATGGTCTCACCGCACGACTTCCCTCATCGGCACTACCCTAACGCCCTCCTCCTCAAGGACCCTCCTTATCCTCGCCGCGAGTTCAACCGCCCTTGGGTTGTCACCGTGGACGCAGATTGTATCTGCTCTAAGCTCGACCCATTCCCCGTTTATTGCCCTGACTCCACCGTCCTTGACCATCGAGACCACGCGCTCCGCTATCTCCTCCACCTCGTGGATAACCGCTCCGGGCTTCGAGCGCGGGACGAGCGTTCCGTCGGGGTTGTACGCGCGGTCCGCGAAGACCTCGTGGGCTACCTTAACCCCCATCTCCTCCGCTATCTCTGCAGGTCTTGAGCCGGAGAGGGCCACGAATATCAGGTTCCTATCGAAGTCCGCTATTCCCTCTATCACAGCTCTCGCGAGCTCTTCCTCTTTAACGAGGGCGTTGTAAAGTGCCCCGTGCGGCTTGACGTGCTGGAGCTCGATTCCTTCCGCCCTCGTGAAGGCGTAGAGGGCGCCGATCTGATAGAGGATGTAGTTGCGAGCTTCCTCGGGTGAGAGCTTCATGTACCTCCTTCCGAAGCCGAGAAGGTCCGGGTAGCCGGGGTGCACCCCGACGGCAACGCCCTTCTCCTTCGCGAGCCTGACCGTCCTTCTCATGACCATCGGGTCACCGGCGTGCCAGCCCGTTGCAACGTTGGCGCTCGTAATGTAGTTCATGACCTCCTCGTCGAGGCCGAGCTTGTACCTCCCGAAGCTCTCGCCGAGGTCCGAGTTCAGGTCAACCTTCATCCGCACCACCGGCTTCATTTCGACGGAAATCTAAAAAAGGGTTTCTCCGAGTTTAGGCCATGAAGGTTCAGGTCATCGATGCGGCGGTCTTCATTCAGGGGTTCGAGGTGGAAGGCGTTACGACGCCGAAGGTCGTCGATGAGGTGAAAGACCCCGAGTCGAGGCTTTTCTTAGAGGGGCTGATAAGCGCCGGAAAGGTGAGGGTTCTGTCCCCATCTCGGGAGAGCCTTGAGGCTGTAAGGGAAGCGGCCAGAAAGACGGGCGAGTTAAACGAACTCAGCGAGGCAGACCTTGAGGTTCTCGCCCTCGCGTACGAGCTCGGGGGGGTTCTCTTCACCGACGACTACAACCTGCAGAACATAGCGAAAACCCTAGGGATAGAGTTCAGAACCCTGAAGCGCGGGATAAAGCGAGTCATCCGCTGGAACTACGTCTGCATCGGCTGCGGGAAGAAGTTTTCCGAGATGCCGCCGGAGGGAATCTGCCCCGACTGCGGCAGTCCCGTGAGGCTGCTGCCAAAGAAGCGCCGGAGAAAACGCCCCGGACGGGCTCGGCGCTCATAGGGTACGTCACAACCGCGGAGCGGTTCAGCCCGTCTTGGAATCGTCACTGCCCGCCCGGGACGGCGTCAGATAGCGTTGCTCTTCACCGATCCGCGCAATTCGCTGTCATCATCCGCGGTTCAACCTTGGAGGTAGTAGGATATAAGCTTTCTCAGCTCGACGTTGCGCTCGGGCTTCATTCTCAGAAACCTCTTAAGCTGGCTGTTCTCGGCTATTAGGCCCGAGAGCTCGATGGCGAGTATCTTGTTGTCCTCGCTCAGGCCGTAGGCCTTGAAGCGGAGCGGGGCGTACTCCTTCTCAAGCTCCCATGTTTTTTCCTCAAGCTCTCTCACCTTCCTCTCAAGCTCCCCAAGATCGCCTTTGGGCTCCTTGAACTCCCCGGCGAGGGCAATCTCTATGACCCTCTCAGGAGAAACGCCGTATCTCTCGCCGAGACGCTCTATCTCCCCCCACAGTTCTTCGTTTATCTCGACCTCGATTTTCCCGAAGCCCTTGTTCGGCTTGATGATAAGCTTCATCTCGTTCACACTCCATGAACGGCCCGTTCATGATCTGTGAACTTTCTCAAGCTCTCTCCTTTTCTCCTCGACATTCTTTCTGAGCTCTTCGTTTTCCCGTTTCAGCCTCTCACGTTGGGCCATCATGAATTCCTTGTCCCTCAAAGCCCTCTCATAGAATTCCCTGAGCTCCTCTATCTCCCCTTCCATCTCCCCGAGCTTCTCCTCCAGCTTGGCTATCCTCTCCAGCAGAACCTCCTCGCGCTCGGCCCTCAGTGTATCCTCCACCCGGGGGAGGTTTTCGCGAAGGAGAGCGTTGATGTCGTGCCCCTTCAGGGCTTTGAATCTCTCTTTTTCCAGGACAATCCTAACCTCCCTCATTTTCTCTTCCTCTCCATCTCGGTCTTCCTGTCGTAGCAGGTGATGTAAAAGGCCAGAAGCCCTTTCCACTTCCCGTATGGCTCGATTACTTCCCTCACGTCGTTCTCACGGACTTCCTTAACGCGCTTTCCAAAAATCTTTGCTATCCCCCTCCTGAGCCCGAGGTCCCCGGCCGGATAGACGTTCTTTCTAAGGCCATACGCGAGGAGAAGCTCGGCGCTCCATCTCCCTATTCCCCTGAACCCCGTGAGATACTTGATGGCCTCCTCAACGTTCCAGTCCCAGAGTTCGAGGTCGAGCTTTTTGGCAAGATAAAGCTCCGTCAGGGACTTTATGTAGCCCGCCCTATAGCCGAGCTTGGCCCCTTTCAGCTCCTCCTCGCTCAGGGACGCTATTCTCTCGGGGGCGGGGAATGCGTGTAAATCTCCCACCTGTCTGCCCGCGAGCTTCACGAGGTTCGCGATAGTTCTCTGGGCGAATTCGAAGCTGACCTGCTGCTGGGCTATCGTCTCAACCAGCGCCTGGTACGTGCTCGGTGAGGCGGGAGCGGTGAGGCCGTGAAACTCGTCGACCAAGAAAGCGAAGGGGGAATCGCTTATCTCGGCGTAGAAGGAATCCAGATCAGTTTTGAGACCGAGGACAAAGGACAGCTTTTCCTTCGCGGACTTCCTTTCCCCTCTGCCCCACGAATCGGGAAGAATGAAGTCCTCTCCATCGTAGCCGGCGATACCGCTCTCAAAAGCCTGGTAGAAAACACCGTCTTCGAACTTCCACGTTCCGTTGCGTATCATCTCGCCCGCCGTCTTCCTCAGGTCAATCCCAGCCATCGGTCGAGCCTAACGGGGTTCTCCCTTATATCCTTTAGGGTCGAGACGTAGAGCCTCTTACCGTCAATGGAGCGTTTGATTTGAACCTCTCCGTGTTCTTCGAGGAAGCGGAGGGCGTCCTTTATATCCTCCGCGCGAACGTCAAAGCTCTTTTTGAGAAACTCCCAATAAGGTTCATGGATGGAATACCTGGCCGCCTCCCGCACAAGCTTCCATGCCAGCCCAACCTTCTCATCGCCCCTGGCGACGCGGTAGAGCTTGACGAGGGTCTTCAAACTCATATTAAAAGATTGACGTCGGAGGTATAAATCACTTTTGGATAACAGGCAAAAGATTTAAACCCTTCAGTGGTATCCTTCTATTAGGCGGTAAGGATGAGGCCAAGGTTTGCTCTGATTGCACTGCTGATGCTCCTCATGCTCATTCCGAGCGTCCATGCCCGAAGCAACGTGGTTTACGTGGCCAAAGTTGACGGCATGATAACGGGATACACCGTTGACCAGTTCGACAGATACATCAGCGAGGGGGAGAGGAAGGATGCCGAGGCGATAATAATCGAACTCAACACCCCGGGCGGCCGCGCCGATGCAATGCAGGCCATCGTCACGAGGATACAGGACTCAAAGGTTCCCGTCATAATCTACGTCCATCCCTCCGGCGGGATGGCGGCCTCCGCGGGTACGTATATAGCCCTGAGCTCGCACCTGATAGCGATGACGCCGGGCACGGTCATAGGGGCATGCAGGCCGATACTCGGCTACGGTCAGAACGGTAGCATCGTCGAGGCGCCGCCCAAGATAACCAACTTCTACGTGGCGTACATCCGTGAGCTCGCGAGAATCAGCGGGAGAAACGAGACACTCGCCGAGGAGTTTATAACGGAAGACAGGAGTGTGACGCCGGAGGAGGCCCTGAGGTACGGCGTCATCGAGGTCATCGCGACGAACGTTGACGAACTCCTCCAGAAGGCCGACGGAATGGAGACAAAGGTCCCCGTGGCTGGAAAGGGTAAGGTAACGCTGCATCTCAAGAACGCAAGGCTCGTTTACATCGAGCCGTCCTTCAGGGACACGGTCGTGAAGTACATAACCGACCCGACGATAGCGTACCTCCTCCTCAACCTAGGATTCATCGGCCTCATATTTGGCTTCCTCACGCCCGGCTGGCACGTTCCAGAGACGGTAGGTGCCATAATGCTCGTCCTCGGCCTCATCGGTCTGGGCTACTTCGGTTACAGCAGCGCCGCCCTCATACTCATCGTCCTCGCCATGATATTCTTCATAGCAGAGGCGCTGACGCCGACCTTCGGACTGTTCACCGTGGCGGGCGTTGTAACGTTCGTCCTGGGTGGAATCATGCTCTTCAGCGGAAACGGGGGTGAATACCTGGTGACCGATGAAACGTACTCGATGCTCAGAATAGCCATCATCGTCATGGCGATACTTCTCGGACTGTTCTTCCTCTTCGGTGCGGCGACGGTTGTCAAGGCGCACAGGAAAAAACCGGAGGCCGGAAGGGAGGAGATGGTGGGAGCGGTTGGCAGGGTCGTTGAAGACCTCGACCCGGAGGGGGTCGTCAAGGTCCACGGCGAACTCTGGAAGGCGGAGAGCAGGGATGGGGGGGACATCCCCGTCGGGGAGAAGGTCAGGGTTGTTGAGGTTAAGGGGCTCACCCTGATCGTCGAAAGGATAGGTGGAAGGAGGGATGGATAATATGGGCTTAGTAACTGCTGGAAACGTTGTGTTGGCCATAGTTTTGTTGTTTGTGTTGATTATACTGGCAAGCGCCATAAAGATAGTCAAGGAGTACGAGAGGGCAGTGATATTCCGCCTCGGAAGGATAGTTGGGGCCAGGGGGCCCGGACTGTTCTTCATAATCCCGATATTCGAAAAGGCGGTGATAGTTGACCTCCGTACCAGGGTCCTCGATGTCCCGGTCCAGGAGACCATAACCAAGGACAACGTTCCCGTCAGGGTCAACGCTGTCGTTTACTTCCGCGTCATAGAACCCGTCAAGGCAGTCACCCAGGTCAGCAACTACATAATGGCCACCAGCCAGATCGCGCAGACAACGCTCAGGAGCGTCATCGGCCAGGCTCACCTCGACGAGCTGCTCAGCGAGAGGGAGAAGCTCAACCTTCAGCTTCAGAAGATTATAGACGAGGCTACTGACCCGTGGGGCATAAAGGTCAGCACGGTCGAGATAAAGGACGTCGAGCTTCCGAGCGGAATGCAGAGGGCAATGGCAAGGCAGGCGGAGGCCGAGCGTGAGAGGCGTGCGAGGATACTCCTCGCCGAGGCCGAGCGCCAGGCCGCCGAGAAGCTCCGCGAGGCGGCTGAAATTATCAGCGAGCACCCGATGGCACTCCAGCTCAGGACGCTCCAGACCATAAGCGACGTGGCCAGCGACAAGAGCAACGTCATCGTGCTCACCCTGCCGATGGAGATGCTGAAGCTCTTCAGGAGCCTGGGAGAGACCGCCGAAGTGGCAAGAATAAAGCTAGAGAAGGAAGTCCGTGAGGAAGCTGAAAAGGAAGCAGAGGCGAAAGCCGAACAAGAGTAAGGCGCGGATGGCGTTTCTTCCATCTTTTCTTTTCTCTCCCTGGATGAACCGCAAAAAATAAAAGCATTGGAGTCATAACTTGTACTCGACTAGTTTACCTTCAGTTTGTTGCATTCGTGAGGGATATTGTTAAAATTGTCGAGGAAATGGCTCTCACTTGGAGGTGTTGCCTTTGGAAGGCCGTTCAATTGTTTTTGCTTCAGGAAAGGGCGGAACGGGTAAGACAACAACCGTCGCAAACTTGGGCGTTGCCCTTGCCCAGTTTGGAAAGGAAGTCATCCTGCTGGACGCCGATATAACCATGGCGAATCTCAGCCTTGTTCTCGGTATGGAGGACATCCCAATAACGCTCCACGATGTTCTTGCAGGGGAGGCAGACCTAAAGGATGCAATCTACGAGGGGCCGGCTGGGGTAAAGGTCATCCCCGGTGGATTGAGCCTTGAGAAGATAAAGAAGGCCAAGCCGGAGAAGCTCAGGCAACTGATCAGAGAAATCGGCCAGATGGCAGACTTCGTTCTCATCGACGCCCCCGCGGGTCTTGAGATGACGTCCGTCACCGCACTCCTCATCGGAAAGGAGCTTATAATCGTCACGAACCCTGAAATCTCAGCCATCACAGACTCACTCAAGACCAAGCTTATCGCCGAGAAACTCGGAACCCTTCCGCTTGGTGCTATACTCAACAGGGTAACCAACGAGAAGACCGAGCTGACTCAGGAGGAGATAGAGGCCATCCTGGAGGTGCCGGTTCTGGCCATCATCCCCGAAGACCCCGAGGTCAAGCGCGCAAGCGCCTACGGCGTACCCCTCGTCATCAAGAACCCGACCAGTCCGGCGGCCATAGCCATCAAACAGCTCGCGGCCAAGCTCGCCGGGATCAAATGGCAGCCGCCTGAGCCAGAGAGCCCGATCAAGAGGGTGTTCAAAGCCCTGTTCGGAGGGAAGAGGTAATGGCCGAGGCACTGCTCTACGGCATCGTTATCATACTCATAGTGCTTAATATAGTCCTCCTCATGCTCTACTACTCGGCCAAGAGCAACCCGTACTACGTTGTCTATGATGAAGAGACCAAGAGCGCCCTCAAGAGGCGCGTCACCAGCCTGAAGGAGGAGCTTGAAAGCGAACTTGTCGACTTTGACGTTGATGATTGGGAGAGGACATTGGAGGAGTCCATAGACGAGGAAGTCAGAAACCTTTAAACTTTTTCACCTTTTTGTTATTAAACATTTCTGTGGCGTTAAATTTTAAAAGTCCTTTAGTATTAAGTCCATTCTGGGGGTGGGGCGCTATGAAGGTTAGGCTCGGCTATCCAGACAGGATAGTCGAGGTGGATAATGGCGTGGTTCGCGTTTTTAAGAGCAGGCTCGTCAGCGCCCCCATCAGTGAGGTTGTTGGCTACTATCTCAGAGGGGACGGACTCCTGCCCCCCGCGGTAAAAGAGATAGTCCCCGATGTTGTGAGGGTTCTCCTCCGCACCGGTGAGCTTAAGAACAGCGTGGTTCCGGTGGCAGAGTACGGCCACGGCCTCAGCGGCTGACTTTTTTACATTTCCCTGCAGATTCTATGAACGGCTGTGATCATTTTGACGACCAATAAGTTGAAAACATTTAAGTACTCTTCTGTCCAATACTGTGAACTCGTGTGTGAAAGGGAGGGAGAATCATGAAGGCCAAGATTAGGATACTCGACATGTACAGCGGGAGGTATTCGGTCTTCATCAACGAGAAGGAGGCTAAGAAGGCCAAACTCCACCCGGATGACCTTGTGAAGATTGAAGCAGGAAAGAAAACCGTCTACGGAAGCGTTGTCGTGAGCAACCTCGTGAAGGAGGGAGAGATAGGGATAAGCAGGGACATACTCGGACTTCACAGCTTCTCCGAGGGGGAGGTCGTCACCGTTATACCGAGCGGCACTCCCGAGAGCGTCCGCTACATAAAGAAGAAGATGCGCGGGGAAAAGCTCAGGAAGGTTGAGATAGAGGCGATAATCAAGGACATCGTGGACAGAAAGCTCCGTGACATCGAGATAAGCTCCTTCGTCACTTCACTTGAGATAAACGGCCTCGACATGGATGAGATTGCCGCGCTGACGATAGCGATGGCCGAGACTGGGGACATGCTCGACATAGACAGGAAGCCCATCATGGACGTCCACAGCATCGGAGGTGTCCCCGGAAACAAGACCAACATACTCGTCGTGCCCATTGTTGCCGCCGCCGGGTTAACCGTGCCCAAAACCAGCTCAAGGGCAATCACCAGTGCCGCGGGGACGGCGGATGTCGTCGAGGTCTTTGCGGACGTCAGCTTCTCCCTCGACGAGATAAAGCGCATAGTGGAGAAGATAGGCGCCTGTATGGTCTGGGGCGGCGCCCTGAACCTTGCTCCGGCCGACGACATCACGATAAAGTCCGAACGCGCGCTGAGCATCGACCCGACCGGCCTCATGCTCGCCAGCATAATGTCAAAGAAGTACGCGATGGGAAGCCAGTACGTTCTCATCGACATCCCGACGGGCAAGGGCGTCAAGGTGGAGACCGTTGACCAGGCCAGGGCCCTCTCCAGGGACTTCATAGAGCTGGGCAGGAGGCTCGGCCAGTACGTGGAAGTGGCCATAACCTACGGCGGCCAGCCGATAGGCCACACCGTTGGTCCGGCTCTAGAGGCCAGGGAAGCCCTCTCCGCCCTCATGACTGGGAAGGGCCCCGGAAGCCTGATAGAGAAGGCCACAGGGCTGGCGGGCATTCTCCTTGAGATGGGAGGAGTGGCGCCGACGGGGATGGGCAAGAAGATGGCGAGGGAGATTCTGGAGAGCGGAAAGGCCTACGAGAAGATGAGGGAAATCATAGAGGAACAGGGCGGAAATCCAGATATCAAGCCGGAGGAGATACCGATAGGGGACAAGACCTATACATTCACTGCGCCGGTCAGCGGCTACATAACCGGGATAGACAATAAGGCCATAACGGGAATAGCAAGGGCAGCCGGAGCACCGGAGGACAAGGGGGCCGGAATAGAGCTTTACGTCAAGGTAGGAGAGAAGGTTAAGGAAGGAGACCCCCTCTTCACGATACGCGCCGAGAGTGAGGCCAGACTCGACCAGGCGATAGTCCTCGCTAGGAGAACGGAGCCGATAAGGATAGAGGGGATGGTCCTCCAGAGGATAGGGAACATCTAACCCTTTCCTCTCTTCACTTCAGAACCCGAAAGTCAATCGCGATGTTGAACTGCCTCGGTGCGTAGGGGCGGACCTTTCTCTCCCCCAGGAACTCAACTTTAAAGCCGAGTTCCCTCGCGGCTGCTTTAATCTTTGCCTCGTGCTCCGAAAACAGGTCCTCCTCAGGGCCGAAGCCGTAGTAGTGCACTACGCCACCATCCCTAACGCTCAGCATTGCCTCCCTCAAAAAGCGGTCTGCAAACTTGGGGAGGTTCATTATAACCCTGTCCGCCTCAACTTTTCCGGCAACCTTCCTAACGTCGCCAAGGATTGGAACGACGTTGCCGGTTTTGTTCAGCCGGAGGTTCTCCTCAAGGTAGCGAACCGCCCAGGGGTTCAAATCGACGGCAAAGACCCGCCTTACCTTCTTCGCAAGGAGGATTGAGTAGGGCCCAACACCTGCAAACATGTCGAATACGATTTCTCCAGGTTGGGCTTTCTTGAAAATCCTCATCCTCTCCGTCGCGAGGCGCGGTGAGAAGTAGACCCTTGCAACGTCGAGGGCCAACCTTATCCCGTTCTCGCGGTGGAGCGTCTCGGTTCTCCTCTCCCCGGCGAGATGGACGAGCCCCCTGACCCGGTATTCCCCAGAAACCCTGCTGCCCTTGGCAAAGACTGCTTTAATGTGGCGGTGCACCTTAAGAATCGCCCCGCCGATTGCCTCCCCGTACTCCATCAGCTCCGCGGGGAGCTCGATTATCGCGATATCGCCTATTATATCGAAGGAGCTGGGGAGAAGAGGTTTAACCCCTTCCGGAACCTCAACGACCTCCCGGTAGCTGTGAGGTTTCCTCTCAAGCCGCTCAAACTCGGCCTCGACAAGTTCAAAGCCTTCAACTTCTCCGATTACTGGAAAGAGAACGAAGTCACCTTCTCTTTTGACGGCGTACCCTTTAGCTAAAACTCCAAGTTCTATGAGCTTCCTCCGCGTTCTTTCGGCTTCGCGCTTGGGGACTTTGACGGCGAGCATGATGTTCACCGTGGTGCGAATTTCATCATTTCTCCAAAAAAATCACTCCTCGATCAGATTTTTGCTCGGTAAAAGGTTCTTATGGTGGGCCCGCGGGGATTCGAACCCCGGACCTCCACCTTGTAAGGGTGGCGTCATAACCATCTAGACCACGGGCCCGCCCGAAATAGGAGAAGGGAGGGACGTTATAAAATTTTCTACTTCCCGACGCCCCTGCGAACCTTCACAGCTAGACCGCTCTGGAAGACCTTCAGTTCCTCACCACTCAGGAGTGTCTGTCCGGTGGCCAAAAGCTCGTCCCTCTCGTTCACCACCAGAACCTCGTCGTAGGGCCGTATCCCCGGATCGGCATCAACTACAAACTTGGCGAAAACGTTTTTTCCGCGCTTCGCGAAAGGCTCCGCGTCTTCGTTAACCACAACGCGCATCCTCGGGAACGGCAGAACCTCGTGAAGCCTTCTGGCACCTTCAATTCCGAGGGTTAAGAGGCCGTCCTCGGCCCTGAAGGTCGCGAGGTGCTTGCCCTTCGCTTTTATCTGCCTCGGCATGCCAGTCTTCCGCGATAGCTCGACGAATGCATCTCTGAACGCTTCCCCGGCACCTTCGCCGAACTGGTACTCCGCTATGGCCATGATGTAGCTCCTTGCTTCTCCCCCGGCGGGCTTGGTTATGGTGAAGTCTTCCTCTCCCTCACTCTGGGCGAAGGGGTAGCTCAGGCTGAGGTACTTCGGAATCTCGCCGAAGATTGGGTGGCTTACCCTCTCCGGGAACTTTTGAGCAACACGCTCGGCCCTCTCTTTAGCGCGCTGGACGATCGGCCAGCTCATCGCTTCCTCGCTCACCTTGAAGAAGGCACTCGCCTTGGTCACCGGCTCGTTCTTCTCAAGGTACTCCCTGTACTCCAGCAGTCTCTTGTAGGCGGCGAACATCTTCGGGTGGGAGCGGGCCCTCTCATCGACGAGCTCCCAGAGGGTTCCCTCCTTTATCGCCTGCTTGACCCGGTTGAGCTCCTCGCGGATTACCCAGAGGTTGTGCAAAGCCAGAAGCCTCGTCCTCTCTTCCTTCGGCATCTCGCGGAGCTCCTGGGGAGTGTAGCGGGAGCACACAGGGCAGGAGCACGGGAAGTATTCCAGCTCTTCAAGCCTCTTGGTGCCCTCGGACGTCAGGTAGCGGTCATCCTTCGCGTAGAGAGCGTAGCTCGCCGAGTCGAAGAGGTCGATTCCCATCGCTACGGCCAAAGCAAAAATCATCGGGTGGCCGGCACCGAACAGGTGAACCGGCCTGTCGGGCCTTAAACCGAGTTTTGAGGCTATTACAACGTCTACCAAGTCCCGGTAGCGGTAGCTCTCCATCAGGGGGACGACTGCCCCTACCGGGTGAATCTCGAAGTTCATCTTGCTAAGCTCCCTCGCGGCGTAGGTTCTCAGGTCCGGGTACGTTGAACCCTGAACGGCGGCGTTCATCGCGATGTTCTTGACCTCTTCGGCTTCCCTAGCCCTTTCAAGGGTTATCCTGAGGTCTTCCTCTGCTTTCTCTCTCGGTGCGTCGGGCGGTGTCGGAATGTCGAGGAAGGTGCCGATGTCAACGCCTATCCTCTCCTGGAACTCGATTATCTCCCTGTTCGTAACGTCCACGCCGCCGTAGCGCATGAGCTGGAAAGAGCCGGAGTCAACCTCGATAATGCCATCGTAGTTGAGGAGCCTGTGGATTCCCACATCGAGGGCCTTCTCTCTGAGCTCGGGCGTCTTGTAGATGATGTACGAGTTGGTGATCACCATTCCAAAGCCCATCTCCTCGAGTTCCCTCGGCGTCACTATCAGCTGCTTCGGGTTGATGACCGGCATTATCGCCGGTGTCTCTATCGTTTTTCCGTTAACGGTCAGCTTTCCTATCCTTCCGGCGGCATCTCTCGCCCTGACCTCGAACTTGAACTCGACCATCTCTCAACACCGCTAAGCCCTTCGGCGGTCGGTTTAAAAGCCTAAGCTAAGAACGTTATGAGAACGTAGGATATTGCACCTGCGAAAACCGGCGCTATTACCCAGCCCTTCACGATTCCCACAAGGAGTTTGAGGTTCACGTGCTCGCCCTTGTAGAGGCCCAGGCCGCTTATGGCCCCAACTATGGCCTGACCCGAGCTGACGGGAAGGCCTATCAGGTTGGCCGAGCTGACGGCCAAAGATGCCCCGAACTGGCTCGAAAAGGCCGAGGTTGGCCCGAGGGGCGAGATGTCCCTTCCAACAGTCATCATCACGTCGTAGCTGAAGGTCAGCGCTCCCATGGTTAGGGTAAGCGCCAGGAGGAGCTTAAAAGGACCGTCTATTCCGAGGCCTTCCATCAGCCCGGCGACGTTGGAGAGCTCGTTGGCGCCGAGGTTGAAGGCCGAAAAGGCCGCCGCGGTGAAGACGAGCCACTTCTGGGTCAGCTCAAGGTTCCGCAGACACTTTATCCTTCTCAGCAGGGGCTTGTAGAGCCTGTAGACAGCCACCGCAAAGAGCGCGGCAACAATGGGTGAGAGAACCCACGCCGATGCTATTCTGCCAACCGTCCACCAGTCAACCGGCAGTCCGAGGGCGAGGGAAGCCCCGACGAGACCGCCTATTATGGACTGGGTCGTTGAGATGGGCCTTCCCCAGAGGCTCGCGAGGGTTACGGCAGAGGCCGCGCTGAAGAGGACGAGTCCGACCTCGCCCGCGGACATGCCCTCGGCTAGCCCGGAGACCGTTCCGGAAACGCCGGAACCTCCAAGAAAAACGCCCAGAGTGGTGAATATCCCTATGAGGAGCACGGCTCTCTTGAAGCCCAGTACACCCGAACCAACGGCCGTTCCGACGGCCTTTGCACTGTCGTTTGCACCTATCGCCCACGCCATGAAGAGCGCCGTTATCATCGTCATCACTATAGTCTATTTGTTGCACCATAATCTATATAGTCTATGTAGTACGGAAGTGAGCACTTAAAAGGGTTTCGCCCGGTACCCCTCATACCTTCCCGAGGAGCACCGAGAGATAGCCGTAGATGTGGAGGGTGAGGTAAAAGGCCGCCCAGAACCAGACTATAACCGGAAACAGGAGCGCGTTTATCAGCCTTCCGCCCTCGAAGAGGGTCGGTAAAAGCATCGTGAAGGTCTCGAAGAACCACCAGAGGACGAAGAATTCAAACTGGCCGGTGAGAAGGAGAAGCGGGGGAACTATCACATCGAAAAGCGCCACAACATCGGAGAGGAGCAGAAAGGCCAAATCCTTCGTGAAGCCTCCCCCGAGGTTTTTCAGGTCGCCGAGAAACCAGCGCTTCCTCTGGCGCCAGAGCACGGCAAGGCTCTTGGGCATCTTCGTCCATACCCTCGCGCGGGGAGCGTAAACAACTTTCCCAAACTTCTTAACGGCCTTTGTGGTTGCGTAGTCCTCGACGATATCCTCAACGAAGCCTCCGATTCTTTCAAGGGCCTCCCTGCGGAAGGCCGCTATCGGGCCGGGGGCGAGGCTCAGGTCGTCCAGCTCCTTGGCCCTGCGGAACATGGCTATCCTGAGGTGCTCCGCGTCCTGCGCCATCTCAAGGAAAGAGCCTCCGGAGACGCGGACCTGGCCGCCGACTCCGAGGACTTCATCCGAGTAGAAGCGTCTCACGAGCTCCTTAACCGCATCGGGTTCGAGACGGCTGTCTGCGTCGGTCGTCACTACAACCTCGCCGGAAGCCTTCGAGAGGCCGAAGTTCAAAGCCTTCGCCTTTCCGCCGTGCTCCACCCTGTAAACCTTCAACTTGGCGTTTTTGACAGATGAAGCGGCCTCAAAGGTGTCATCCTCGCTCCCGTCATCGACCACTATGACCTCAAAGTCGGGGTACTCCTGGGCAAGGGCGGATTCGATGGCGTTAAGAACCCTCCTTCCCTCGTTGTAGGCGGGGATTATAATGGAGACTCTGGGCTTCCATTCCCGAATTCTGTAATCACGGAAAAGACTAATTATGTAATTGAAGAAAAAGTAGCCGTCCCAGAGGAGGATGACGACGAGACCGAGGAGGAGCGGGTTCATGTTGGGAATTCCGGTGGGGAGCTTTTAATCTTTATCCGGGAGTTCTAAGGAGAGGGATTTCCCAATCTGTACCTCACCACGTACCTGCCGTGCTCGAACTCGTCTTCCTCGGCCTCCAAAACCTCCACGGGCTCGATTTCGAGACCGAAGTCCAGGGCTTCCCACTTGATATCGTCGAAGTAGTCGTAGAGCCCGCACGTGGCACAGAATGAGCCCGAGAACTCGATGACGGCCCCGTCTCCCTCAACTCGCAGTATCCTCGCTTGGGCCTCGCTTCCGTGGAGTCTGTTGAACTCATCTATGACGCGCCTCAGGAATTCCATGTTCCCACCGATTTTAGTTCTCAATTGACACTTAAAAAGTTTGTTAAGATAACCGAATAGCTTAAAAATCCAAAACCGAACCAACCTTCGATGAGCGAGGAAAGGATACGCTACGCCGAGAGGGAATACACGGATGAGGAGATATTCGAGATACTCACCGAGCCGGTTAGGGAGTGGTTTAGGAGGAAGTTTGGAACCTTCACCCCTCCCCAGCGCTACGCGGTTGTTGAAATCCACAGGGGTGAGAACGTGCTCATATCCTCTCCAACAGGTTCTGGAAAGACGCTCTCGGCGTTTCTCGCGGCCATAAACGAGCTGATACTTTTGGCCAAGGCCGGAAAGCTTGAGGATAAAATCTACGTGCTCTACGTCTCCCCCCTGAGGGCGCTCAACAACGACATCAAGAGGAACCTTGAGGGGCCTCTGGCCGAGATAAACGAGGTGGCAAAGGAGCTTGGCTATGAGATTCCGGACATAAGGGTGGGCATAAGGACGAGCGACACATCGAGCTACGAGAAGAGCAAGATGGTGAAAAAGCCGCCGCATATACTTATCACAACCCCCGAGAGCCTCGCCATAGCCCTGAACGCCCCCAAGTTCCGCGAGAGGCTCAAGACGGTCAAATACCTCATCATAGACGAGGTTCACTCGTTGGCGGAGAACAAGAGGGGAACCCACCTCGCGCTCAGCGTCGAGAGGCTCGCCAGCTGGTCGGAGAAAGAGTTTGTGAGGATAGGCCTGAGCGCGACGATACACCCCTTGGACGAGGTCGCGAAGTTCGTCTTCGGTTTTGACGACGATGGGAAGCCGAGGCCTGGCCTGATAGTTGACGTCAGCTTCGCCAAAGAGACGAAGATATGGGTCGAGAGCGTGGTTGACGACCTCGTTTATACGGACGCCGGGACGCTCAGCAATGCCCTGTACAGCCGCTTAGCGGAGCTCATCAGGGAGCACAGGACAACGCTCATATTCACAAACACGAGGAGCGGGGCTGAGAGGGTCGCCTACAATCTGAAAAAGCGGTATCCGGAGTTCGAAGGGCTGATAGAGGCACATCACTCAAGCCTTTCGAGGGAGGTTCGGCTGGACGTCGAGGAGAAGCTCAAGAGGGGAGAGCTTAAGGCGGTTGTGTGCGTCCCGGGCCATTCTAAACTCTTCACCTCGAAAGGAATCATGAGAATAGACAGCGTTGGGGACGGCGAGAGGATCGTTGGGATTGAGGACTCTAAAGGGAGATTGGTAAGATTCGAGGGAACCCATCGGATTAAATACAACTCAACGGGGGTCAAGCTCAGGACAAGGCTGGGATTTGAAGTTGAAGCCACACGGGAACATAAGTTTCTGACGATAAAGGACGGAAAGCTCACTTGGATTGAGGCGGAGAAGCTAAAACCCGGAGACTACGTTGGGGTTCTGCGCAGGTTACCAAGTCCCGATGAAGAAGTGTCCATTTTTGAAATCCTTCCAGACTCCGCTTATCTACATCTACGGATCGAATTTCTAAGGGAGTTAAAGAAGAACATTCGGGCTAAATTTGGCTCGATTAAAGAATTCACAAGAAGACTGAACATGAGTGAGAGTCACCTATCAAAGCAACTTAGGGGAGAATACCCCTTTGGCTGGAGTAAATTAAAGCTGATTCTCAGCGAAGTCGGCATGACCATTGAAGAAAACGATGTGGAGAAAATAACCTCAGACAAGAACAGCTACGAACTGCCCAAGAAGTTCACACCGGGACTGGCCAGATTGCTAGGTTTTTGGCTTGCTGACGGTTCGTGGAAGGGTGGCACAATAACACTGTTCTCCAGCGATTTGAAGATGCTTAAGCGTTATGCAGAGCTCGTCAAGGAGGAGTTTGGAATCGAGGGGAGCATAAGAAAGCAAAACGAGAGCACGTACTCCCTTGAGCTCTCATTTAACGTGCTTCTTCACATCTTCAAGGAACTCGTGGGGGAAGATGGTAAGAAATCCACCAATGGCAGATTTCCGGAAATACTCTACCGCCTTCCAAGGGAGCACAAGATTCAGTTTCTCTCCGGCTACTTCGATGGTGACGGATACCTTGAGATAAAAGAGGGCCGGCGTGTGTATTCGGCGGGCTTCGTTACGTTCAACTCCGAGTTCGCCGAAGGGATGCGCAATCTCTTGCTCCAGCTCGGAATCGTTGCGTCCATCAGGAGGAGGCACCACAATGAACGGCAGTTCTTCAGGGGGAGGGAGATAAGAAAAAAGGGTACATCCTACACCGTTGCCGTCTTGGGGGGTGAATATCTCAGGGAATTTGGGGAGCTAATAAAGCCCTGGCGTCCCAAACTTGAGAAAATAAAGGAGCTCACCGACGGTGGATACTCAAATTCAGATGTAATTCCTGGAGCTGGCAATCGTCTGAGGAGGATAAGGGAAGCGCTTGGCATCAGCTCTTACAGACTTCAAAAGATGGGAGTCTACAATCCCATGAAAGTCGAACTCGGAACCCGTGAAATCAGCAGGAGAAACCTAGTGAAACTGCTCGATTTTTACGGGAAGGTGGCCAGAGAGAAGGACGTGGACAGTGTCATTCCCGAGATTGAGGAGCTTCGAAAACTCGCTGAAGGGGACGTTTTCTTCGACAGGGTTGAATCTGTCGAATCAGTCTTCATCTCCGAGGCATACGGCATCTTGAACTCTGAAACCGGAAACTACACCGTTAATGGCTTTGTCTCGAAAAACAGCTCAACCAGCCTTGAGCTTGGAATTGACATCGGTACAATTGACCTTGTAATTCTTATCGGTTCGCCAAAGAGCGTCAACAGGGCTCTGCAGCGTATAGGGCGCGCCGGCCACAGACTTCACGACATCAGCAAGGGGGTAATCCTCGCCCTTGACCGCGACGACCTGATCGAGGTTACGGTCTTAGCTCACAACGCGAGGAACAGAAGGCTCGACAGGATAAGGATTCCCAAGAATCCCCTCGATGTTCTCGTCCAGCATCTCCTCGGGATGGCTCTCAATCAGGTGTGGAATGTTGAAGACGCATACAGGCTCGTGAGGCGCGCTTATCCGTACCGTGACCTGTCCTTTGAAGACTTCATGAGCGTTCTCCGCTATCTCGCCGGGGAGTACGCTGGGCTGGAGGAGAGGAAGGTTTACGCCAAGATATGGCTGGAGGACGGGAAGTTCGGAAAGCGCGGCAAGATGACGAGAGCCATCTACTACATGAATACCGGCACGATACCTGACGAGGCAAAGATAAGGGTTTACACCATGGACAAGCAGATGATTGGAACGGTTGAGGAAGAGTTCGCCGAAAGGCTGATGCCCGGCGACATCTTCGTCTTGGCGGGCAGAACCTACGAATTCGTTAAGAGCAGGGGCAATAAAATTTACGTAATCCCCCGCGAGGGGGCGAAGCCGACCATTCCAGCATGGTTTTCGGAGATGCTTCCGCTCAGCTTCGACCTTGCCCTCGACTTGCAGCGCTTTAGGAGAGAGGTTGCCAGCTTAATGGGCAACCACCGCGCCAAGAGCCTGCTCATGAGAAAGTACGGCATAGACGAGAGGGCCGCTAAGGCGATTTTGACTTATTTCCGCGAGCAGGCGAAGTATTCAACGGTTCCGGACGACGAGACGGTTCTCGTCGAGGAAGTCCTCGGGGAGAAGCGCAACCGCTACTTCTTCCACACCCTCATCGGAAGGCGCGCGAACGACGCCTTAAGTAGGGCCTTCGCCTACCTCGTGAGCAAGCGGAAGAACTGCAACGTCGGGATAGCGATAAACGACAACGGCTTCGCCCTGCTCCTTCCGCCCGAGAAGAGGTTGAGCGAGGAGGAGATAAGGGCGCTCTTTGAAATCGAAGAGCTCCGCGAGGTTCTTAAGAAGGCCCTCGACAACACGGAGCTCCTCAAGAGGCGCTTCAGGCACGTTGCGAACAGGGGGCTTTTAATACTGAGAAGGTATGTAGGCAGAAGCAAGCGCCTCGGCAGACAGCAGGTCATGGCCGTTGCACTCCTCAAAGTGCTCAAGGAGAATCATCCGGACTTTCCACTGCTCAAGGAGGTTTACCGTGAGATAATGGAGGACAAGATGGACGTGGAAAGCGCCGAACTCTTCCTCGGCTGGGTCAGGGAGGGCAGGATAAGGGTGGTGATCGAGCACAACGAACTCCCGAGCCCCTTCGCATTCAACCTTGAGGTGATAGGCTCAAGCGACGTGGTTCTCATGGAGGACAGGAGGGAGATGATAAAGCAGCTCCACAGAAAGATAATGGCAATGATAGATGCCTCAGGGTAGAGATATAAAGCGGTCGTGATAGACGACGATTCCACGGTCGGTTATCTCGTACGGCCGTATCGTACCATCAAAGCCACTGCCCCTGAATTTTGTTATTCGTATACCCCTCGTTAGCTTGCCCTGAATCTCAAACATCTTAAGCTCAATTACACCGTTCACCAAGTACTCCTCAACGTTCGTCTTTTCCAGCTCGGAGGTTATCAGAACGGTTGTCTTAAGCCGTGTCATGGTCTTCACAAAGGTCAAAAAGGCACGCCGATACTCTATCTCCTCGCGGGTTGTCATTTTAATCATGGTTATCGGGTCAAGAACCACACGATGGTAGTACCTCTGCCGGAATTGGTCCTTTATGGCCGAAATCATCTTGTCCATACCTTCGGAAAACGACTCAAAGAAGTTCTCCACGAGGACGTACCTCTCCGCGGTCGGGGTTGCGTCTATTATAGTCAAATTGGGAGAACTCAGGTTAAAGCCAAGCCGCTCCATATCGGTTTTCAAATTTTCGGCCGGCTCCTCCAGCGTAACATACAACACGTTCTCTCCACAGGCCACACCGGCCATCGCGAAATGCATGGCTAGGGTAGTCTTCCCTGTACCGGGGGCACCTTTTATCAGATACGTCCGTCCCGGAATCAGGCCGCCCCCGAGCATGGAATTCAACCCGGGTATGCCAACTGAGATTCTCTCGACGGTCATCTGCGCCCTCCCAATTGATGATTTGTTCTTGTGAAGATATAAGAACTTTTCGTGGTGTTCTACCGACCAGCCAAAACCAAAAAATTAAAGTAATACAATCATCACAGAATATAAATTGGTGGATACTGTGAAAATGGGAAGGTCGATCAAACTGGTTATAGAGGAAGGGAAGCTAACAGTCACTCATTGCGAGGACGGTACTAACCTTGGAGAGTTCACAATCGATGAGCTGGCCGAACTTATTGAATTTAGATACGCCACGCCATGGAACAAGAGCAAGGACATCCTTGAAAAGCTGGTTCTCATCCTCGGGGACATAAAGAACGCGTACGAACGTTCCGACGAGCCGTACCCCAAGAAGGAGAAGATACTGAAGGAGATAAAGATACGCCTCCAGAAACAGTGAAAAGTCGAAAACAGTTATAAGTTCCCCCTCCAACCACAGACCATGGCGGTAAAAAACAAACTCGTCGTGGTCACGGGAGGGGCGGGCTTTATAGGCTCCCACATCGCCTGGGAGCTGGTTAAGGACAACGAGGTAATCGTCATCGACAACCTCCACACTGGGAAGGAGGAGAACATCCCGCCGGGAGCGAAGCTCGTGAGGGCGGACGTAAGAGATTACGAATCGATAGCGGAGCTGATAAGCCACGCCGATTACATTTTTCACGAGGCGGCGCAGGTGAGCGTCGTCGAGAGCGTACGCGACCCGGTCTTCACGGAAGAAGTCAACGTCCTCGGAACGCTCAACATCCTGAGGGCCCTCCTGGAAGGCCATGGGAAGCTGGTCTTCGCCTCCTCCGCCGCTGTTTACGGGGACAATCCGAACCTGCCGCTGAAAGAAACGGAGAGGCCGAGACCTCTTTCCCCCTACGGTGTGACCAAGGCGACCGCAGAGGAGTACCTCCGCGTTTACCACGAACTCTACGGCCTGCCCGTCGTCTCTCTCCGCTACTTCAACGTCTTCGGACCGAGGCAGGGCTTTAACCAGTACGCGGGAGTTATAAGCATCTTCATCAACCGCGCCCTGGAGAACGAGCCCCTCGTTATCTTCGGCGACGGCAGGCAGACCAGAGACTTCATCTACGTGAAGGACGTCGTTAGGGCAAACATACTGGTCGCCGAAAGCAGGAGGAGCAACGGAAGGGTTTTCAACGTCGCAACCGGAAAGGGAACGACCATTCTCGAACTGGCGATGAAGGTTATCGAGATAACCGGCGCCAACAGTCCGGTACTCTTCGACAAGCCCAGGCCCGGGGATATAAGGCACAGCCTCGCGGACATAAGTGAGATTAGGAGTCTCGGCTTCGAACCGGAGTTCTCATTGGAGGACGGACTGAAGAAAACGGTGGAGTGGTATCAGGGGCGGAAGTAGAGGGTGAGGGCGTAGTCTCCTCCTCCACCCGTCCAGCAGTCATCGGGGACGGTTACCTTCGGCGCTGGATAGGTTATGGGCCTCATTCCAATCCAGTCGTAGACGCTTGGGTCATCCATTCCAAGGAACCCTTTCTGACCCAGAACGAAGTACGGGCTGAAGTCAAGGCCCAGCCGGGATGGCCAGGGGTGTCTCAGGAACCCCTCCGATTCGAAGTACATGTCGGTATGGAGGATTCCCCCGCGGCCGTACACGGCTATTGAATAAATCCCCGGACCCCATGAGGGAAGTTCTCCCAGCGGATTCCCCGCTCCGTTAACGCCATCGAGGAAGCGGCCGCTGACCTCGTAAAGAAAACCGTCGTCCGCAACCCCTATGCCGTAGTAGTTCCCATTGGTAAACGCCAGAAAATACGGACACACGGCGGGGATATCCAGACCCACCCTCCCAAGACTCGCACCGGTATCCACAGCGTATCCTGGGTAGCCGGCGTTTAAGAAGCCGTAGACATCGAATGGAAGGACGCGAACCGATGCCCCCCACAGGGTTCCTTGCAGCACAACATCGACGTCGCTGAAGTACCAGAAAACCCTGTCGGGGTTAAGGTACTCCCCCACACCGGTCCCGTTCAGATGGACGACTATCTCGGTGACCGAATCCGCCGGTACGGTGTAGTTCACCCAGAACCAGATTTTCCCGTTCGGGGAGTCGTTGAAGGCCCAGAAGTAGAGCGGGTTTCCGGAGGAATCCGTAACGTAAACCCTGCCCAAATCCGGTACGCACGACGGAGAAACCGTAAAGTTGACGACGTAGTTCCTCAGCTCGGGGTTTCCGGTGTTGTCGACGGTGACGTTTATATCTGGAACGTCCGCGGGGGGCGGGGAGTAGCTCGTTGAGCCCATCCCTATTCCCTCCACGAGGACCCCAATCCCCCCGGGACACGCGGACAAGCCCCCCAAAACCGCACCCCGTGCCTCAGAAACGGACGGCTCCGGAATCCCAAAGAACGGCGATACAACGTAGCTGGGGCTCGCGTTCAGTACAAGCGGATAGGGAGTCCCCGCGGTTACACTGGAGGGGGTTGAAAACGCGCCCCCAACGGAGTCCGTGGAGGGGAAGCCGTCCCAGAAGGAGTGGTAGCCCACCACATCGAAGCGTACCGTGAAGTTGAAGGGCCCAGGAACGTCGTCGGAGAAGACAACGGATGCTCCGGAGAGAGTCCACGTCCACCCTTCCCTGTCCCAATCCAGGGTGAGCGTTGCCCACCTGACGGGACTCCTCACTTTACAGCCACCCGCACCAACCTCCTGCACGCCAACCCTCACGCTGGGAACGGCTAATCCAACGCCAAGAACGAGCGTTACAACGAGAACCACGGCCAAGAGCTCAAACTTCCGCGGCATCATCAATCAGTATCCGCGAAGGGGTTTATAAACCCAGCCAAACACCGTTGAAAACCGAAGCTTAAAAATGAAGATGCAGCCGGAATCACCTGACTTTGAAGCCCATGGCCTGCTTCTGCTGAAGCTCCTGCGCCTTCTGGGCAAGCTCTCCCAGCTGACCCTCCAGCTTTTTGAGAGCCTCCTGGGTCCTGGCTATCGCCTCGTCGTACTCCTTTATCCTCGCATCGAGGTATGCCACCGCGTCGTCGAGGTTCTTCTCGATGGCGTAGCCGGCGCCGACGCTGACTATCGCGTTTTCCTTGTCATCTATCCTCGCCTTGAGGAAGGAGCCGGCCCCGATCGGCACCAGTATCTCTGGCTTCTCCTCCTCGACCTTCTTGAGTTCCTCAAGCGTCTCCTTCACAGCCTGGAACTCGTTCCTCCCCAGGGTGAGCAGTTCGAGGTTCTGGGCCAGGAGCTGCGCCTGGGCCTGAAGGAGCTGGTACTCGTAAGCGAGCCTTTCAAGCTGCTCGTTCATCTCGGCCATTTCACACCACCGGGAAGACTACGCGGGGAGGCTTTTAAGGTTTGGGTCCGGATTACCAAGCAGGCAAAAAAGTTATTTACTGTGTGCACGACGAAATTATGTGGTTGACATGAGCTTCGGGAAGCTACTGGTTGTTGGAATGATTCTTGTTATCGCAGCCGGACTTATCTTATCCTTCTCAGACATCCAGAATCATGGTGAAAGCACCCAACCACCAAATCACATCTCGTACACGGTATGCCCCTCCGTGAATCCAGCGTACGTTAAAGAATGGGCCAGGGAAGTGAACGGCCCTGAAAGCCTCAGGACTGTTCTGATAAAGTCATTCAACGCCTCGCTCGATCCGAATTATCCCATTGCCCTTGTGAAAAAACTGGTCGAGGACGGAAAGGCGGAAAGGGTCTATCAGAGGTATGCCTACTCCTTCGCCAACTGTTCCAAGACCGTCAGCGCCTCCTCTGGTTGGTATATGGAAGAACGTTACCTGGCCGTGCCTCCGATCAGAGAGATAACCCCCAACACCAAGGAGTTTGACATCCTCTACGGCATGATATACACGGAGATCGACGGAAAAGGAGTTGTGTTCCTGTATTATCTCTCGAATCCCGAGACTGTTGAAAGAGTTGAGGGCATCTCATTCTTCTATCCAAAGAACCTCAGCATCGCCGAGACTACCGGCGAGATAGCCTGGAGATGCTGGCACTACACCGAGAACGGGGCAGAGATAGGCTCCTGCGAGGAAGACGGGAAAGGCGAATTTGCACCCATCTTAACAGACACCACAGACTCAATAGGAATAGCAACCAACGGCATATACGGATACTTTGTGGTCGTCTTCAACGGTACGGTAAATGAGCAGGATGGCCTCCCAATCTCCCTAAAAATCGCAGTGGTAACAAACGGGAAGGAAGCAGGACTCCCCCTGGGGGGAGTCCCCTGATCACTTCAGTATCTCTTCCCTGACCCGCTCCGCTATTTCTCTCATCGCATCGGCCGCCTTTGAGTCGGGGAAGGCCTCGACAAAGGGCTTGAGCATGCTCATGCTTCTCGGAATGGCCCTGTCGTAGGGTATCTCGCCGAGTATCGGGATTCCCTCGGCCTCGGCCCACTCCCTCAGGGCAGTGAAGCCCGGGTTGAAGTCGGCCTTGTTGATGATGAGGTAAGCCGGCTGCCTGAAGTGCTGGACGACCTTGTAGGCCCTCTGCACGTCGCTGAGGGAAGCAGGGGTAGGTTCCGCCACGAGTATCGTCAGATCAGCCCCGCCTATGCTCGCTATAACCTGACAGCCGATTCCGGCGGCGCTGTCAACCACCATGTGCTTCAGGCCAAGCTCGCCCATGAGCTTCTTCGCCCACTCCTTCTCCTCGGTGACGAGCTTTCCGCTGTTGGGCCTGCCGACGTCAAGCTGGGCCGAAATCAGCGGGAAGCCGTAGCGGGTGGTCGTCTTCCTGACGACTCCAGAGCGAACCTCGTCGAGGCTTATCGTCCCCGGAACCGGACAGACGAGGCCGCAGACGTTGCAGCCCTCACAGGTCAGCTCGCTGACAACGTAGTCCCCATCAATAACCTTGATGCAGTCGTAGGGGCAGCGCTCCTGGCAGATGCCGCACCTTATGCAGCTCTCCGTGTTTATCCTCGCCACTTTTGCCCCTACCAGCTCCCTCTCCTCCTCCCAGCGCTCCACGCCGAGGAGCAGGTCGAGGTTCGGTGCGTCAGCGTCGGCATCAACGGCAACGAACCGGTACTCGTCCTTCAGCAGGTAGAGGAGCGAGGCCGTGACGGTGCTCTTTCCAACGCCTCCCTTGCCGCTCGCTATGACCAGCTGCATCACTCACCACCTCCGAGGAACTCAACGACCCTGGAAGCAATCTCCCTGAAGAGCCCCGCCTCGGGATAATCCGTCAGGACTATGGGCCTCCCCTTAACGTAGCTCCTTATGATGTTCTCGCTGTAGGGAATCTCCGCGATTACCTCCGCGCCATACTCCCCGGCAATCTCATGAACCTTGGCCACGTCGCCGAGGTCCGAGCGGTTCACAACGACCACCGCGGGAATTTCCATCAGCTTCGCCAGCCTGAGAATCAGCTCGCCGTCGTGAATGCCGAGGGGAGTTGGCTCGGTGACGGCTATGATGAGCCTTGAGTCCTCAAGGGCTTTTGATACTGTGTTGCTCGTCCCCGCGGCGGTGTCAACCATTAAAAGCTCCTTCCCAAGCCCCTGGGCGCGCTTCTTGGCCCGGGAAACTATCGGCATCGCCCTCTCCTCACCCTCAAGGAGCCTCCCAGTGACCAGCGGGAAGCCGTAGGGGGTCTCAGTGAGGTAGGTGTGCCCCATCAGCTTCTTGCCCGGCAGAATCGCCCCCGGAACCGGGCAGACTATCTCACAGGCGGCGCAGCCGGAGCAGAGGTTCGGCATCAGGAAGGGCGTCCCATCGCGCATGGTTATTATCGCGTGCTCCTCACAGACCTCCGCACACTTCCTGCAGCGGGTGCACTTCCCATAGTCGAAGCGCGGCATGAACAGTTCAACCGGCTCCTCGTTGGCCAGCTCCACGCCCAGCAAAAGGTGGTCGTTGGGAGCTTCGACATCGAGATCCGCCAGGACAAGGTCGTAGCGCTCCCTGAGCGCTATCGCCAGGTTAATCGCGACCGTGGACTTTCCGGTGCCACCTTTTCCACCACTCACCGCTATCTGCAAGTTCTCACCTCCAGAATTAGGCTAACCTAAAAGCTTTTAAGCTTTGTGCATACGCTCAAAACGGTGATGCTCATGAGGTGCCTGAAGGTCGCGTTTGGAATGGAGAACGACGAGACGCTCATAGATGCACACTACGGGGACTCGGAGTTCTTCGCGATATACGAGGTCTGTGAAAACGGGAGCGTTAAGCTGCTCGAAAAGAGGCACAACAAGGCCAGGGACTTCGAGGAAGAGGACGACGGCCACGGCGACCCCAGAAAGTTCAGGGCCGTCGTGAGCCAGCTTCTCGATGTCGACGTCCTGGCTGCTTTTAGAATGGGCCCGAACTTCCTGAGGATCCGCGACAAGACCAACAAGGTGGCATTCTTCACGAGGACGAGGGACCTTAAGATAGCCCTCCAGCGCATCGTTGAGAACTTCGACGACCTCTACAGCCAAGTTCAGGCGAAGAAAGCCGAAAAGCCGCCGATAGAGGAGTGAGCGGCGGAGTTCCTTGGACTATTCCCGAAGTTTCCCTTTTTCGCGGCTCCTGCGCGGTTTCGACTTTTCTCTTTCGCAGAGGCCGCTTAGAAAGAACTTACGATGAGGTGAGGGGCCACATCGCGCTCATCCCGCGAATTCTTTGAAAGAATTTTAAACCTCCATTCCCAACCAAGGTAGGGAACTGCCGTGAAGAAAGTAACCTACCGCTTTGTTGGAGTCGTCCACAGCCCGTTCAAAGAGCCAAGGGGTGTTCCGATACAGCCTTCGGCGGCTAGAGGGGTTAGAGGGGCCGTTGAGGTCTTCCCGGAGTACGCTCTCGGACTGAAGGATATCGAAGGGTTCTCACACATCATACTGCTCTACCACTTCCACCTCGCGGATCCAGGAAGGCTCCTCGTCAGGCCCTACATGGACGACGAGGAACACGGAGTCTTCGCCACCCGCGCCCCAAGCAGACCGAACCCGATCGGCCTCTCGGTAGTGAGACTCATCGGCGTCGAGGGAAACGTGCTCCACATCGAAGACGTTGACATCGTTGACGGGACGCCGGTACTCGACATAAAACCGTACGTGCCCGAGTTTGACATCAGAAGGGTCGAGAGGACGGGCTGGCTGGAGCGAAAGGTTCACAAGCTCCCGGAAACTAGAGACGACGGCAGGTTCGTGAAAGGATAACCGTTTATTCTTCCGCATTCACGTTGAGCAACTGCATCAGTACAAAAGCTTTAAGCCAACTTTTTTGTTAAGATGTCTGTCTAAACATTTAGGGAGATGCCGAAAATGGTAAAGATTGGAATTATAATTTGCGACCGCTACCGCACCTGCGCGGGCGGTAAGTGCTTCAGGGCGCTGAGGGAACGCGAGGGAGCCTTCAGCAGATACAAAGACCAGGATGTTGAGGTTGTCGGATACACCACCTGTGGAGGCTGCCCCGGAGGGAACATTGAATACGCCCCAGCAGAGATGAAGAAGAACGGTGCCGAGGTGATCCACCTCGCAACAGGCTTTCTGGTGGGCTATCCTCCCTGTCCATGGACAGACTACTTCAAGAGGTTCATCGAGGAGAACTACGGCCTCAAGGTCGTCCTTGGAACCCACCCCATTCCGCAGAAATACTACACGACCCACAAAGCTCTGGGCACGTGGAACTCGCCCGACTGGGAGGAAAAACTGAAGTACGTCATCTGCGATGAAGAAACGAGAAAGAAATACGACTAATGGCTGAATCAATTCCCAAAGCCAACGTTAAAACCTCACGGCCCCGTAAAGGTCAGCTTCACGGCTTCACCCTCCTCAAACCTGCCCACGAGCTTGAAGAGGGGGTTGTTGCAGTAAACCCCAACCCCCCTTATTTCCTTTCCGTTGGCCAGCACCTTGAAGTTCGCGTCAAAAATCGAGACGCCGTTTGATAATCTCTCCCCAACCGGAATCTCCAGACCGAAAAGCCTCACGTTTTCTCCATCACCAAAGAGCGCCCCGTAGCGGTAGTGCGGGAGACCGCCCTCAATGGAAAAGCCCTCTGATGCCAGGGGTGTGATGGAGCTTCCCGCGGTTTTCAATGGTCGTGCCCAGCAGTAGTTTTCCGTGCATTCCACTACCTCAAGCTCATTTCCCCTCAGAGAGAGAACCAGCTTAAGGGAAAGGGGATGCATTAAAAACGCCCCGCGCGCCCGGTAGGCGTCGTGGCAAGGCCTGAGCTCAAAGTGTGCGTGTCTGTCGCTCCAGGAGCTGAAGAAGCCCGAGACCACCATCTTCCCTAAGGAATCGCCAAGAACCAAACGTTCACCCTCCCCCACAGCGGGTTTCACGTGGAGCACCTTGAGACAGAAACCCTCAACCTTTATGATAGTGAGGTAATCCTCCCTCACGGGCACGTAGCCCGGCGTCCTGACCCTCCTCGTGGCCACCACCCTGCCCTCTTCAAAGGGAAAGAGTGCCTCGTCTGGAAAATAGACATCAACCGCAGTCCCGAGTCTGTGGGCCGGGTATGGACTGTTGTAGAAGCTCCACCACGCATCCTTTGGCACATCAAGGGCTAATTCCTCGACGATGGCTATCCTCATGGATCCCCGTTCCTTCTCCCCCCATATGAAAGTTGCGGGAACTGCGGTTCAATTGAATTAGGATAACCGAAAACTTTAAATACTGTGCATATGCACAAAATAACAGAACAAAAGTGAGGTGGTTGGGATGAGAATCGCGATACCCACCAACGGAGGGGGGCTCGAAGACACCGTTGCCCCTGTCTTTGCCAGGGCGCCCGCGTTCCTCATAGCGGACGTTGACGAAAACGGCAACGTCACCAACAGCAGGGTCATCCAGAACGGTGCCGCCATGGCCGGCGGTGGAGCCGGGCCGATGGCAGTGCAGACCCTCATCAACGAGGGCGTCGAAGCGGTGATAGCACCGCAGGTCGGCCCCAACGCCCTCGGAGCCATACAGGCCGCGGGGATAAGGCTCTACCAGGTCGCTCCGGGAACTCCAGTTGAGGAGGCGATAAAGGCCGCCACCACTGGAAGCGCCGGACAGCCTACCGCCCCAGTGCCTGCGGCTCCAACAGCCCCGACAACGCCGGCTCCAGCATATGGCCCGTATCCGGCGACGCCCACATACCCTGCCTACCCGGCTTACGGCTACGGCTTTGGCCCGGGCAGGGGCTGGGGCCGCGGTGGCGGCTGGGGAAGAGGCAGAGGCTTCGGCCGTGGATGGGGCAGAGGAGGAAGAGGCTGGGGGGCCAGACTCGGCTACTGCCCCTGGACCGGCCAGCCCAGCAGGAGAACCCTTCGCTGGCTCTACGGCTGGTGGTGAACCCTCTCTTTTTACCTTATGAGCACAAGCTTTGAGAACGTATCGGAGGAAGGAGAATGCCAAGGGGAATGGGAAGGGGATACGGCAGGCCAGGGTACGGATTTTATCCCTTCGGCGGTGCGTACGGTCTAATCGACCTGCTCTTCCTTGTGGGGATCCTGTATTTCATGTTCAAGCTATTCGTTGTGGCGTTTCCATACGCTCTGGGTCTCGCGGCCCTTCTAGTCCTCAGGTCATTCCTGAGGCCCCGTTTCTGGGGATGGGGGAGGCCATTTTGAGCGTATGCAAACTTTTTTAAGTTCGGTTTTCCTAATTCTCCAGGAGGTGATGTGAATGAGGATCATAGTCTCAACCGTAAACGGAGGGCTTGATGACAGGGTGAACCCGGCATTCGGAAGAACCCCCACTTTCACGATAGTTGACGTCGAGAACGGGGGAATAACCAACGCTCAGGTCGTCCAGAACCCCGGCTACAGCCAGCCGAGGGGAGCCGGAGTTACCGCGGCGCAGTTTTGCATAGACCAGGGGGCCAACGTTGTCATTGCGGGAAGCTTTGGGCCCAACTCATCGGGAGTACTCCAGGCCGCAGGCATAAGGATGGTCTCGGCCCCGGCCACGATGACCGTCAGAGAAGCCGTCGAAGCCTTCCTGAGGGGTGAGCTCACCCAGGCCGTTTTTGGCCCCGAGGGAGGTGGAGCCGGCGGAGGAATGGGAAGAGGTATGGGACGCGGCATGGGAAGAGGCAGAGGTATGGGCCGTGGAATGGGCGGCGGCCGCGGTGGTGGTTGGTGAACTTGAGCACCTTCTTCCAACATTTTTCGTGAGCACACTCTCAGCAAAAGTTAAAGTTCTAACATAGAGCCCGCAAAATGTTAAAATATCTCCAGAGCGGAGAAAACAATGGTGAGTCCATGCGCGGTCCGTTCCCCGACCAAGTCACCATCAAGAGGTCCGACCCCCTTGCCCGCGAAAGGACTGAAAGGTTCCAACGCGAGAGGGGAGCACTCCGGGAGTATTCAACCCTTGAAACCGTAATAGTCATCATTCTTGGAATACTCGCTCTGGGGTTCGCCGTGTTCATACTGAGAAACTACCTGTAAGATTGATAGTTGGTGAACCATGCGCCCGATAAACACCTACATGGGACACACAACGGGCGGGCGGGGGATGCAGGGGTACTTCTTCTGGTTTCTCCTCGCCTCGCTGTCAGTCTTCTTTGCCGAGGTGACGGTGGCCTCATACCTCTACCCGTACTTCACTCCCTGGGGAATAATTTCCCTCCTTCCCCTCTACGGCCTCCACACCCTGGTTCTAGCGGGAATCGTCTACCGCTTTGGGAAGCCCCGGTTCGAGACCCTCTACCTCGCGGGAATCCTCTTTGGCCTCTACGAGGCGTACATAACCAAAGTGGTGTGGAACCCTGAGTGGGACTCCGTCCTCAAGATCGGTGGCGTCGGAATCTTCGAGGTTCTCGTCGTGGTGCTCTTCTGGCACCCGTTCATGTCGTTCATAATCCCAGTTGGAGTCGCGGAGCTCCTGACTTCGGGGAGGAAGATTCTCCCCGATATCGTGCTCAGACATCCGTACATTACTGCCGCACTCCTCGGCATCGTCGAATCCTCAAATGCACCCACACCAGTCCACTCGTTCCTCTCCACGTTCTCCTCCTCGGCGTTCCTGATCCTCCTCGTACACATCTGGCTGGGGCGTTTTAAAGGCGGACGCTATGACATGGAAGGGCTCCTTCCAACGTCAAAGGAGCTAAAACCCCTGTTTCTGGCTCTCCTCGCGTATTACATCATCTTCGGCTCCCTGCTGAGAAGGGAAGCCCTCCCTGGCCTCTCCGCCCAGGCCCCAATCTGGCTGCTCTACGCGGCCACGTTCTTCCTGCTGTACCGCGCCCTAAAGAAGTCCCGAGAGCACGGAGAGGTTGGGCTCACGGAATGCAGGCTTGAACTTAGAAGGCTCAGCAGACTGACAGGGGTTTTCGTAATCTCTGCAACCGCCTCCACCTCAATCAAAACGTTCGCGCTGCCGGAGCTTGGGGTTGCAGTTATCATGGCCCTCTGGGCCTTTGCGAGCGTTGTTGCTGTCGTGAGTTTTGAGAAGAGCGCCAGATGGGCGTTTACCCAGTAATGCCGCGGGAGGTTTTTATATGATGCGGCCGAGAATAATGACGAGGTGATTTTAGTGGCAGTTATGAGGCTCTGGCACGGAAGGGTGCCGGTCGAAAAGGCGGACGAATACGAAAAGTTCCTTATCGAAAGGGCGGTCCCGGACTACGGTTCCGTTGATGGCCTTTTAAAGCTCTACTTCACGAGAAAAGATGAAGGAGATGTTGCCCACTTCCTTCTCGTCACGATATGGGACTCAATGGAGTCCATCAAGAAGTTCGCCGGTGAGAACCCGGAGATAGCTAAGTACTACCCGGAGGACGACGACTTCCTGCTGGAAAAGGAGAAGTACGTCCAGCACTACAGAATCTTCTACGAAGGGTGACCGAGGATGAAAAAGAGCCAGCTGTTGGCTGGCATTCTTTCTCCCCCAATCGCCCTCGGCGGGATAGGGGCGGCGATCCTCATAAACCGCTCCTGGTGGAGACTCACGAACAACGCGATAAGCGACCTGGGAAAGGTCGGCCTTCCGTACAACGGGGTAATGAACGTTCCTCTGTTCATATCCGCGGTTCTCGCCATCTACTACGTGACGGGCCTTTTCAAGGAGGTTAAAAATCCCGTCTCTAAGCTTGGAATCGGCGTTTTTATCCTTGGGTTGATCTTCCTAGCGGGGATAGCGGTCTTTCCAGAAGGAACTGAACCGCACTACCACGTCAGCTGGGGGTTCTTCTTGGGGGGAAGCCTTGGATTCCTGATAGCCGGGGCCGCCCTCTGGCTCGAAGGTCGAAGAAGATTCGGAGCCTTCACCGTTCTGCTCTTCACCGCAGAAGTTCTCCTCGCGAGGTGGGCGTTTAAGACCTTCAGCGGCGTCGCCATCGCCGAGTTCATCGGAATCTTCGCCATGATAATCTGGCACTACGCGTTGCTGTGGGAGAAGTTTCTCAAAAATGAAACCCCAG
Organism: Thermococcus sp. 21S7; assembly: GCF_012027615.1. NCBI lineage: Archaea > Methanobacteriati > Methanobacteriota > Thermococci > Thermococcales > Thermococcaceae > Thermococcus > Thermococcus sp. 21S7. The sequence goes on along the minus strand of NZ_SNUT01000008.1, from coordinate 20,125 downwards.
CTAAAGCTCGTCCTCATCGAAGATAAATAGCTCTTCCACCGTCGTGTTCAGGGCCCTCGCTATCTTGTACGCCAGCTTAAGTGAGGGATTGTATTTCCCCTTCTCAAGGAAAACTATCGTCTCCCTCCTCACCCCCACTATCTTTGCCAGCTCAGCCTGCGTGAGGTTGTACCGTGCGCGAAATTCCTTTATTCGCGTCTTCATCGACCTCACCCGAGGTTCCCTGTCCTGCCGAATTCCCACTTAAGCCCGAGGAAGAGGAGCGCCATGAAGAGCGCGGACATTATGATGGCCTCAGGGGCACTGGGTTCCGGCAGCGACAGTCCAAAGGCATGAATGCCCCACATGTACCAGAGCAACGCCAGCATGAACCAGAGGCCGGCGTTCATGGCATAATAGGCGGCCCTACCCTCCACGTACAGCGTCATCTCATCCTTGGACGGAAAGCCCTCCTCCCTTTCCTTCTTGGCTTCCCAAGCCCTCCAGCCAAGGAGGAAGAGGTTCGCAACGATCAGGGCAAATATCGCCGCAAGCAAAGCGCCGCTTCCCTCCCATCCCGTTCTCCACCAGAGCACGAGGAACGCCGCCAAACCGGCAATTACCACGGATGCCCATTTTTTGGTCAGTTTCATTTGGATCCCTCCGAATGTTAAATATTTCTAACATAATGTGAAGTATAGTTAACATGTATATAAACCTTTCCCAGAACTCGTGGAATCTTGCTCAAAGAAGGATAAAAATCAAAGTTCCACCGCGTCCCACAGTGCCAGTCCGTTCTCCTGCGGCTTTCTTTCAAGCAGCTCACCGAGGAGCTCCTGCATGAAAACCTCCGCCACAAAGACTTCCCCCTCAACGAGATGTCCTCCGTAGAGCATGCCATCCGAGTCGCCCAGGGCAACGTGGATGTGGGCGAACGGCTCACCGTCCTTAACACTTATGTTGCCCGCGAGGGAGACCAGCTCATAGGTGCCGGTCAGCTCAATGACCTTGTACTCACCGGCATCCTCATCGAAGTAACCTATCTTTGGATTCCTCAAACTCCCGATGGCACTGACCGTCCCGATCAGAACGTTGTTCTTCTTTGCAAATTCGTTTATGAACTTCAGGAGTTCCTCCCCTTCCGGAACCCTGAACAGAAAGTTCCTGCCTCTAGAGAACCTCACGATGCTCACCTCAAAGCTAATAAGCCTTCCCCGATTTAACGGTTTTGGGTGGAAAGAATGGATGCCAGAGGGGCGATAATGCGTATTTTCCCAGAGATTCCGGAATTAGGTGAGGTTGACTTCTCCCAGTACTCAACACCCTACGCGGCGGTGCTTAGGGCCTCCCTTGAGAGCGGGAAAACCGGTTTAAGGGAATTCGAGGAGTTCGTTGAGAAAAACGGCGGAACGAAGGCAGACGTGGGAAAGTTTCTCATCTCGATATTTCAGTATCTCCTCATCAGATACCGCCGCTACGGGGACGAAACCGTCGAGGTGCCTGCATTCAAAGTCTTCCTTACCCTCAGGGGCTGGCTCAGCGAAAACGGCTTCGGGAACGATTACAGGCGGCTCCTCCATTCGTTCGTTGGCTACCTCGTGGACATTGCGGAGAAAATTGCAGAAAGGTCCGACTGCGAGCTGGGGCCTGCCTACATGAAAACCGCATACCTGCTGGCAATAGAGGCGGAGGAAACCTTCAAGGAGGAGTATTTCAGCGAACTCAGAACGAAGGCTGGAGAGATTCTCGCGAGGGTTTACACGGACTGCGGAATCGACGAGGTCCTTCCTGAAAAGAGGTCCTTCCTGAAAAAAGGAAGGAGGGCCATTAAGCCTTCCCTTCTCCAACCTGGTCCCTAAAGTATGCGTACATGGCGTCGTAGAGGTAGAACTCCCTCTCAAGGGTTTCGTGATCATCCTTGCATATCATCCTGTACCCTCTCGCGAGTACATCGAGTGCAACCGCCAGAGGCTGGGGGTTCTCAACGTGAGTGTCGGCCTCCCGAACTATCTCGGCAATCTTCAGAACGGCGGGGTCGGTTATGTTGTACCTCTCGACGAAAGCGTCGAAGGAGCATTTCCCATCGTGATGACCGAGCTCAACCTCCTTAAAATCAAAGGGTACTCCCTCGGTGATGGTCGCGGGGCACGAAGACAAACTCCGCCTCAGGGTCAATAAAACGCTTTATAAGCCAAGGGCACGCCACGCGGTCAACGTGGACGTGTTCACGAGTCACCCACTTCATAAAATCGCCCCGAAGAACAGTCGACGTCTTTCTATTTACTGGTTTCTCTCTGTTCCCGTTTCAAATAGAGACAAAGGCAAAAAGACGTTAAGCATCATCTCTCAAGGATTACCTCCGCGTAGCTCCTCGGATCTTCCCAGATTTTCACGCGAATTTTCCTTACGTTGTCCCCCGCCTTCTCCGCTATCCTCTCCGCGAACCACTCCGCTATATACTCGGCGGTAACATTGGGCTTATCCAAAACCACCGCCTCGTCGGCAGGCAGTTCCAGCCGTTTTCCATTCTTTTCAATGACGATACTGTCCCCTTTCCTCCCCACAACCCATCTCCCGCTTACGATGATTCTGTGGTCGAGGAGCTTGATAAGCCTGCTGAGGTGGTTGAAGTCGAATATCATGCCGTTCTCGTTGAGGTCACCCCATATCTCGACGTCCACGTTGTAAGTGTGCCCGTGTATTCTGAGGCACTTGCTCTCGTAGGGCAGGGCAAGAAAATGCGAGCTGTCAAAGTCTTTGTGCCATCCTATCTTCCTCTCGGTCACGTGAAACCCCATATCTCCCACCACCCAGGGTTCGCGGGAGGGAGTTATAACCCTTACTGGGCAGGGAAATCCCTATAAACCCCAAACGTCAATGGGTTTTGATAGCCATGCCGATGGGAACGGGACCTGGCTGGGGCCGTGGAAGGGGAAGGAGAAGGAAAAGGCGGATGATAGGGTTCGTTCCAGAGGTTAGGCATTTCTATCCCGCGTTACCCCCGATGGGTCAGCCAAAACCACCTATTTTCATGACCTACGAGGAATTCGAAGCCCTTAGGCTGGTGGATCACGAAGGGCTGACGCAGGAGGAAGCCGGAAAGAGAATGGGAGTCTCGCGCGGCACCGTGTGGAGGGCGCTGAGCTCGGCCCGAAAAAAAGTCGCCCAGATGCTGGTGGAGGGGAGGGAGCTCATAATTTTACCGCAGGGAAACGAGGTGCCTAAAAGATTTGAGGAAGAACTCTGAGGTATTATTCTTTTAAATTCCCTCTTAAGCCTTCTTCTCAGCCCTTTTACTAAACGGCACTTTTTCAGGCCTCTTTTTATTTTTAGCGTACCTAATTGCTTGGTGCTTTGAGATTTTCAGAGGGTTTTTACTTTTAATTATCTTAGGGTCATGATTTATTTAATTTTGTTTATTATAACTACTATAAATATTTACCTAATACAAGAAAAGAGGATAAATAAAAATCACTAAAATTAGTTTAACAACTTTATTTTAAAAAAGTAATATAAACACAATTCAATAAAATTAAATTTTAGGAAGAATTTACAAGAAAAAGTTAAAAATATGATACAACAAACAAAACAAAAAAGATATTCACAATCAAGAACCACGATACACTTTAAGGATTAGCTCAGATAGGTGGGAGTCAATTGCCATGCTCTCCGTTGCAGGTATAACGAAAGCCATGACAACGCCATCTCCAACTCGTACAGGCTTGGGAGAATACCCCACAGCTTTCAGGACTTCCCTTTCCAGCCGGTTCAGAGACTTAGCTGGAATAACGAGCTCAACCTCCCCCGTGCGGGGATTCTCCTTAAAGAACGGCTTGGTGTAATTTTTTACGAATAGAACTTCTCTAAGTTTTGCCGATATAACTTCCCCCGCCAGGGGTCTAAGGTGTTTGTACTCGCTCATTTCAACTCCCCCCCATAGACGAAGAATTCTCTGTAGTCGAGTCTGTAGAGGATATAAACTGAACCGGTGAGCTCGCTCAGGCGTTCAATTTTCTCTGAGGATACGTTTTTGCCGACAATGACGTAAATATCACTATCCCCTCGGTATCTTCCATAGTTCTGAGTGTAGCCCCATGAGTATTTTATTTCAACTTTGACTTCCTCAAGGGGTAGATAAAGGTCATACCGTTTATTGGTCATTGTCCATTCTGTTAACACCACCGTCCTGCTGGCTAAACATTTGGCTATGTGGGTTTTTATTATCCAGTGGGGAAGCTTTGAGCGGGTATGGTTTAATTGTAGGGAATTAAGTTTGGAAGCTACTAACTCAACTCCCTCTTGAATTAAAGATAAAACTTCCCCCTCTCTTAATGGACCTTGTTTATGGGGAATATACTTAAGTATATCTTTAGCATTGTTCCGTTTCCATGATGCAACAGATTGAAGGCTGGAGAGCTTTGCTCTGAGTGTTGTGCTCAAATATAACGCAGATGTATAAGTATCCGCCCCCGTTTCAGCTCGCATTAAAAGAATGGCTGAAGTCCGCGGGTTTAAGTTTCTGAGGGATATTCTGAGCTCGTAGTACTTCCTAAATGGCCTCAGAATCTCAAATGGTTCCCAAGGAGTTAACCTCTCATATACCTCTGGACTATCAACCAAGTTTTTCGCACCCACTGCGCCCACCAAATACATGATTTGAGGTTTCTTTTTAAATTTTGTTAATATTACCACCAAACAAAATTTTAATATAAGGTACATTATATCCCAAACTAAAGTACAACTATATCCATGTGAGGGAAGGTAGATGCACCCCCTTGGACAGCGCCCGGCACTTGAATTCCGCCCCCACATTCTCAAATTAGATATACCCCCAGCGGGTGCACTCAACCAATTAAAGAGACCATAAAATCCCCGTTGCTGGACACACTACCGCCTCAGAGATTTTTCAATGGGCCTGTGTCCCAATGCCACGGCCTCAGCATCAAGTATACACCATCCACATACCACCTTTAATTGTAACCCGATTTTGTACCATGAAAGCCCGATCTTAGAACAGACTTTTGGCATCCCGAGAAGTTTAATCGACAACGTCTCCATGAACGGAGGATGCAAACGTGCGTGGAAGGGTCATTTATCTAGAGAATCCCCACCCACCAGTATAGACATTTCTGTACATTTGTCCCATTCATACTATATTGGATAGTCAGAAATCATCAAAATTTAATTTTTTAGATTGTAATTTTTAACCAATAAAAAGTATGATTAAAAACAAAAAAATTAATATTAAAAATTGAGCCAATGATATAAAATATAATCATAATAATATTAAGACGTAAAAATTTAGCAAAAAATTGAGAGGCATCCGGCCCCATCAGGGCAAGGGCCAAAAATCCAAAAAGGGAAATTGTAACTTCAAATTAAGAAAAAAAGGATTAAAGACCTTCTTTTTGCTCTTTCGCCTCTATCCAGGCGATTACGTTATCGACTATCTGCGGTGCCATCCCTATGTAGTTCTCCGGCTTCAGGCTCTCAAAATCGTCCTCAGTCAAGAATTCTTTCACATCTTCGTTTTCCCTGGCAACCTCGATCAGGTCCCTGTTCTCCCCAAACGCCTTCATGGCAAGCTGTCTGACGAGTTCATGTGCCTCCTGCCTCCCCATACCCTTCTCGGTCAGCTTCAGCATCAGCGGCTCGGCCATGATGAGGTTGTGGGTCATGTAGAGGTTCCTTTCAATGTTCTCAGGGAAGAACTCCAGCCCAGAGAGGACCTTCTTCATGCTCTTGAGCATTTCATCGAGCAGGACAAAGCTCTCGGGAAGGATAACGCGCTCAACGGAGGAGTTAGTGAGGTCTCTCTCGTGCCAGAGTGGATTATTCAGCAACGCGGGGATCACGTTCGAGTAGAGAACCCTCGCCAGACCGCTCACCTTCTCGCTCCTGATGGGGTTCCTCTTGTGGGGCATGGTCGAGGAACCAACCTGTTTCCTCCCAAAGGGCTCACTGATTTCGAGTATTTCCGTCCTCTGAAGGTTTCTTATCTCCAGGGCAATCTTGTCGAGGGTTGAAGCTATGAGGGCAAGAACCGCCATAAGCTCCGCATAGACGTCGCGCTGTATTATCTGGTTGCTTATCCTGGCAGGTTTTAGGCCAAGGTCCTCCATAACTAGGCGCTGTATCTCAAGTCCCTTGTCCCCGAAGCTCGCCATCGTTCCAACGGCGCCGCTCATCTGGCCGACTAGAATTCTTTCCTTCAGCTCTTCTATCCTATCCAGGTGCCGCTGTATCTCGTCGAGCCATATGGCAAACTTCATCCCGTAGGTCGTTGGAACCGCGTGCTGGCCGTGGGTTCTCCCTATGCAGACGGTGTACTTGTGCTCCTTGGCGAGGTTCTTGAGAATCGAGCGCATTTCCCGAAGGTCGTTCTCCACTATGGCAAGGCTCTCCTTTATGAGCAGTACGTTGGCCGTGTCTATTATATCGTTGGATGTGGCGCCGAGGTGGACGTATTTACCGTGCTCGTGGCAGACCTCGCTCAGAGCCTTGACGACGGCCATTATATCGTGGTGTATCTCAGCCTCTATCTCCTTAACGCGGTCGAGCTTCACCCACTTCGTGTTGGCCCTCTCGGAGATTACCCTGGCGCTTTCTTCGGGGATGTTGCCGAGCTTTGCGTGTGCCCTCGCGAGTGCGGCCTCAACGTCCAGAAGTTTCTGCAACTTGTTCTCTTCGTCCCAGATACGTCTCATTTCCTCGCTCCCGTAGCGGTAATCAATCGGGTGAACGGCCATCTCATCACCAAATCTATGGCAATTTTTTGGTCTTAAAACCTTTCGCTTGACACGAATTTGCAGGAGCATGGATGAACATTCGATTAATCCGTTAAAGCCACAGGATTGTCCAATAACGCAGGGAAAATACCGAAAAGTATTTAACCAAAATCCCACGACAGGTTAACGACAAAATTCCGGAGGTGCCAAAGATGGCAGAGGAGCATGTCGTCTACATCGGAAAGAAGCCGGTTATGAACTACGTCCTCGCCGTGATAACCCAGTTCAACGAGGGCGCTAAGGAGGTCAGCGTCAAGGCTCGCGGTAGGGCCATCAGCAGGGCTGTTGACGTCGCCGAGATCGTCAGGAACAGGTTCCTCCCAGAGGTCAGGGTCAAGGAGATCAAGATCGGCACCGAGGAGCTTCCGACTGCCGACGGCAGGACCGCCAACACCTCGACCATAGAGATCGTTATGGAGAAGCCGTAAATTTGAGCTTCCTTTCCTTTTACTCTCATGTCCTTACTAACAACTTCAGGTCAGCTTGAAGTTGTGAAAAGCTTTAATACGTCCGTGCCATATTCTTCCCGGGTGCCTCGGCTTGGACTACGAAACCATAGACATTCATGATGAACGGGCAAAGGAGCTTGCTCAGATTCTGATGAACGAAAAAGCGATAGCCATCCTCCACCTTCTGGAAGACCAAGCCCTTTCGATAAGCGAGATATCGCGCGAGCTGGACCTTCCGATTTCCACGGTATCGTACCACGTGGACAAGATGCTCAAGGTCGGCCTCATAGAGGTGGCGGGGAAGAAGTACGGGAAGAGGCTCCAGGAGGTCAAGCTCTATCGCGCCTCAAACAGGCCCATTCTCCTCGTCCCGAGAAAGAGCGTCTCCAAGGTCAAGAAGAAGGCCGCATTTGGTTTTGAGAGGCTTCACATCATCAGTCTCAGCATAGCAGGGCTAATCTCAGCCGGTGTGTACGCCGTATCGCGCAGCCTGTTGAGTCAGACGGGAAGTGCAAGATCTGGGGTTACCTACGAGGCCAGCAACTTCACGGTGATGTCGACGCCGGAGAAGGCCCTGGTTCCGATGACGGCTAACACGAGTACCGAGGCCGCACTCAAGACGACAACATCCGTAATGTCGTCCACGGCTCCGACAACGGGAAGTTCGAACCTTCCGGCAATTCTCGCCGTTGCGGCGTTCATCTTAACGTTTCTCCTCGTCTCGTATTTCCTGAGGCGCCGTGCTTGAAGAAAGCTTTTTAAGTTTCTCTCCCAACCCCCGGTTGACGAGGTGATAAAATGGCACCTAGGATAGCCGTGGGACAAGTGGTTAAGAGGAAGGCAGTCATCGTCAAGCCGGACGACACCGTCCACAGGGTCGCCAAGATTCTCTCAAAGAACAAGGTAGGGAGTGCCGTCGTGGTTAAAGACGACGAAATCGTTGGAATAATAACCGACCGCGATATACTGGACAAGGTCGTCGCGAAGGGACGCGATCCGAAGACCGTCAAGGTCGAGGAGGTCATGACGAAGAACCCGATAACCATCGAGGACGACTACGAGGTTCAGGACGCGATCGACAAGATGATGGACAAAGGCATCAGGAGGCTCCTCGTTACCCGGCTCGGAAGGCCGATAGGCTTCGTCACCGCGGCGGACCTTCTCGCTGCGCTCAACGCGTACAGCAGTGAGAGTGAGGAGGAAACCAGCGAGGAGACCGAGGTCTACGGTATCTGCGAGCTCTGCGGACAGTACGGCCCGCTCTACAAGGTCTACATCGAGGGCGGCGAGAAGTGGATATGCGAGAGCTGCAAGGACAGCCTCAACCTTTGACTCCCTTCAGTTCTTTCATAACTTCATCAAGCACCTCAGCGAAGGCTCTGTTTCTGTTCTCAACGCTCAACGTGTAGAGTTTCCCGAGGGGACGGAACTTATCGGCCATTCTTCTGTGGACAACCGCCAGAAGGGGCTTTTCTGATTTCAGGACTTCCCCGATAATCCTCACGAACTCGTCGCTTTTGTACTCCATCGGGCCGATTTCGTCTATGACTATCAGGTCTGCCTCGACCAGCGCGCGTTTTATCGCCGAAACACCGACGCGGTCTATTTCGTCAACGTGGACAACATACTTCCCGAATGGAACTCCCGGGAGGTGCGAGGTTCCGCGGAGGCTCGCGAGCGTCCCCTCCTCCCCAGTATCGAGGGCAGTGATCTTGAATCCCGCGCGCCTTCCCCCTCTCCGCACTTCCCTCGTGATCATTCCGCCGATGAGATAGCCCCAGCGGTCGGCTTCTTTAGCGATCCTCTCCACGAGCGTTGTCTTTCCGACTCCCGCCGGACCGGTAACGAATATTCTCAGTGTCATTTCAACCACCGAAGGAGATTTAAGTTCCTTCCTTAAACCCTTTGGGGTGGTGCTCATGCTGAGGTACAAGCCAGAGGAACTCACGAGACTGCCGAGGAGCGTGACCTACGAAACCGGAAAGGTCATCATGATTGACCAGACTCTCCTACCGAGGGAATTCAAGACCATCGAGCTGAGAACCGTTGATGAAGTCGCAGAGGCAATTATCACGATGAAGGTGCGCGGTGCTCCGGCCATTGGAGCGGCGGCGGCTTTCGGTCTTGCCCTCTACGCTGACACGACGAAGGCCAAAACCAGGGACGAGTTCATGGACGGCTTTTATCGTGCCTATGACAGGCTGAAGAACACGAGGCCCACAGCCGTAAACCTCTTCTGGGCCCTCAACAGGATTAAGAGGCTCGTTGAGGAGAACCTTGAGAGCCCTCTTGAGGAGATTAAAAAGCTCATCGTCGCTGAGGCGCAGAAGATAGCGGACGAAGACGTCGAGGCCAACCTCAGGATGGGACACTACGGAGCAGAGGCTTTGCCTGAGGGGAACGTTCTCACCCACTGCAACGCGGGGAGCCTGGCGACCGTTCAGCTCGGAACCGTTGGGGCGGTTCTGAGGGTCATGCACCGTGACGGCAGCCTTAAGCTCCTCTGGGTGGACGAGACGAGACCGGTTCTTCAGGGTGCCCGCCTTAGCGCCTGGGAGTATCACTACGACGGCATTCCGCTCAAGCTTATATCCGACAACATGGCCGGCTTTGTGATGCAGCAGGGGAAGGTTGACGCGATAATCGTGGGTGCCGACAGGATAGTGGCCAACGGCGACTTCGCCAACAAAATAGGCACCTATACCCTGGCTGTCCTCGCCAAGGAGCACGGGATACCGTTCTTCACGGTCGCACCGCTCTCAACGATAGATATGAGCCTGAAGAGCGGAAAGGAGATACCCATAGAGGAGAGGAAGCCGGAGGAAGTTCTGACCTGCGGGGGCTGTAGAATCGCTCCCGATGTTGACGTCTACAACCCTGCCTTCGACGTCACCCCGCACAGGTACCTGACAGGCATAATAACCGACAGAGGCGTCGTTTACCCGCCCTTCGAGAGGAATTTGAAGAGGCTGTTCAAAATTGAGTGAACTTTTCCCTTCTTTTCCTCAACAACCTCTTCCACGAAGACTCCCTTTATCTCTCCGATTTCCTCTTCTATGGCCGGCAGGAGGAGGCCGAGAAGCTCAAGGGGTTCCAGGCAGGAGCAGTCCGTCGAGTACTCGAAGGGTTCGCCCGGGAGTTCGACCCTGAGGGAGATGCCGTCCCCGGTTTTTAGAATCTCAAAGGGCGCGGTAACATTCTCGCCGATAACCTTGCCTCTCACGAGCATCGAATATAGGCTAAAAAGGCAAGGATTAAAGAGTTTCTCTACCGAAAGGTTTCGAACTTGAAGTTAATCCGGCCGAGAACGTTAAAAGCCCATCCACCCAATCTTCACCGGTGGTGGAGATGTTCTGGCTGAAGACGAAACTCATCGAGGGAGAGGGCTCCCTTAGAAGGCTCTCCAAGGAAGTGAGGGGGCACGAACGCGTTCTTATCTTGGCTTCCCGTTCAATGAAGAGGCACGGCTTCCTGAGCGAGGCCGAGGACTACGTGAAGGAGGCCGGTGCGGAGGTCTTCTCGATAGCGGGTCTTCCGGCGGAGCCAAGTGTCGAGGTCATAGAGGAGTTCCTGCCCGAGGTGAGGGAGTTCGAGCCCGACCTTCTGGTTGCCCTCGGTGGGGGAAGCGTGATAGACACTACGAAAGCGTTGAAGGTCTTCTACGATGCCCCCGAGCTGAACTTCGAGGAGATAGCATTCATAGACAGGTTTTCGAAGCCGAAGCCGGTTCCTAAGCTGAGGACGAGGTTAATAGCAATACCCTCGACGAGCGGAGCGGGAAGCGAGGTTTCAGGGGCGAGCGTGCTGAAAAAGGGCGGCGTCAAATACAACATAGTCACCCCCGAGATAGCGCCCGACGTGGCCATCCTCGACCCCCGGCTGCCGAGGACAATGCCAGCCGAGGTGGCCCGGAACTCTGGTCTTGATGTCCTCGTTCACGGGATAGAGGCCTACACAACCAAGGTCGCCAGCCCCTTCAGCGACGCCATGGCGATTAAGGCGATAAAGACCGTTTACCGGTGGCTTCCGCTCTCGGTTAGGGGCGACGAGGATGCTAGGGAGAGTGTTCACTACGCGGCAACGATGGCGGGGATAGCATTCCTCAACGCGCGCCTCGGCCTATGCCACGCGATGAGCCACAAAGCGGCATGGATTGGCCCGCATGGACTCCTCAACGCGATATTCCTGCCCTACGTGATGGAGTTCAACGCCGAGAGGAGCGACTACGCGAGGAAGCGCTACGCTGAGATAGCGAGGGAGCTTGGCTTCCAGACGGCGAAGGACCTCATTGAGGTCGTGAGAGAGCTCAACGAGATGCTCGGCGTTCCAAAACTGGGCGAGCTGGTTGATGAGGAGACCTTCACCGAAAGGGTCGAGGAGATGGCCGAAAAAGCCTACCGCGACGGGCTGGTGTTCTTCAACCCCGTCGAGCCAAAGCCCGAGGAGATAAGGGAGCTGTATCTGAGAGCATTTTACGGGGAGTGAAAGCCACACACGATTTCGTTCTTTAGGGGGTATTTTTCACAGTTTTTTCCTTCGGCAGTGTACCGCATTAACACAGGCAGACTTACGGCGTCATAAAAATCTCCTCTGTCCATGAGCTGGAAGTGGAGATGAGGACAGGAGGACATACCGCTGTTTCCTGCGAGACCGATAACAGCACCCGCCTTTATCCTCTCACCAGGCCTTACGGACACGCTACCGTTCTTTAGGTGGGCGTAGAGGGAATAAACACCTCCATGATCAATCACAACGTAATTTCCTAAAATTTCCTTGACCGAAAGGGGTATTCTTCCAACGGGATTGTCCTTCATACCATCAGAAACGTCAACGACTATGCCATCCGCCACTGCCACGACCTCGGAACCATAGGTTGCCCATTCATCGAGTTGCTTGTAAGAACAGGGATTTTCTAGTTTTGACGAGTCCTCCACCCGTACAAGGTCATAAGCGAATCTTTGCCCTACAAGTTCCCAGGAATGGCTTGTATCCCGGGTAACCCCTCCATTGACGACGTACCAGCAACCCCTAAACGGCGGGATCACCACAAGCCCGGGTCTGTAATGTTTAATATCAGCTACAGCGCGTTTTCTACCTTTTATCTCCGCCCGCAACTGCCTTGCCGTCGTCCAGATGCCCCACGGGGTAATACTCCAGAGAAACATGTCCGCATACAGCTTGGCATGACACTCATTTCTCAGCGCCTCAAAAAGCGATACTATCCCAACCCCTATGCCAAAAAGGGCAAATAATGCGCCCGCGATTCTAAACTCCCGCACTGCCATGTAGTCTCCCAGCAACTTGAAGAAGAGCCCAGTCAACAGGAGGTTTCTCGCAGCCCTCCACCCCATGGCTGAGAATATAAAGAAGAGGTATAAAAGCCTAAGCCCATCCTTGGGGCCTACAATACCTCGACTTCCCTTTCCCCCTCGTTCTCGACCTCATGTATCTTTCCGCCCTTCATGACCTCAACGATAGCAAGGCTCAGCAGGGCGAGGAAAAGGTAGACGAGCGCCGAAGTGCCGAAGAGCACTTCGTAGGCCTTCTCCGTCGGTATTTTGATGGGCACCGGAATCTGGGGGATGTGCACGAGTATGTAGTAGGTGCTCATGACTGTCCCCGCTATGGCCGGCCCCCAGGTCGAGCCGAAGTTTCTGAACAGGCTGTTCGCTCCGGTGGCAACTCCCATGACCCTCGGCGGAACCGAGAACACCAGCACGTTAATGAAGGAGACGTTCATGAGGGTTATCCCGGCCCCGACGACCGTTATGAGGGCCACGAACTGGGTGAGGGAGAGCTGGGTGGCGTACTGGGAGAGCAGGGCCAGGCCGGCACTCGCCGTTAGGGCACCGGTTATGGCCAAAGGCTTCGCACCTATCCTGGGCATCAGCTTGCCGGCCAGGGGAGCCACGACCAGCATGACGCCGGCCATCGGGGTCATGAGCAGGCCGCTTTCGAGTATCGTCTTACCGAAGCCGTAGGGCGGCTTCATCTGGAAGATGTAGGTGTTCGCCTGGCTCATCATGGATATTCCGAAGGCCGCGAACATTATGCCGAGGTTCACTATGGCGGGGTTTCTGGAGGATATTATGTCGAGCGGGATCAGCGGGTTGTCGGCTCTCTTCTCCCAGAGGTAGAGGGCGATGACTCCAACGATGGACACTCCGAAGAGCGCGAGAGTCTGCTCCGCCCTCCAGCCGACGGTGGGTGCCCTGGTCACCGCTACCAGGGCCGGCACGACGGCCCAGACCAGGAAGAGCGCCCCGGGCCAGTCGAGCTTTCCGGGGTTCACATAGCGGCTCTCGCGGAGAACCCTCCATGCGAGGATGAACATCAGAACCGCAAAAGGCGCCGCCGAGTGGTACGTCCATCTCCATCCATAATTCTGGGTTACGTAAGCTCCGAGGGGAAGCGCGATGACCATACCGACGCCAAACATGGCGCTTATCATCCCCTGAACCTGCGGCACCATCTCGGGCGGGAACTCCTCACGGACGAGGCTGAACGCTAACGGGAATATGGCCATCCCAAGGCCCTGGATTCCGCGGGAAACGAGAAGCCAGTGGAAACTCGGTGCAAAGCCGTTGAGTATGACACCGAGCGTGTAGAAGCCAAGGGCGACCAGAAACATCCTCTTCTTACCGTACATGTCCCCGAGCTTGCCGAGTATGGCGGCACTCACCGTTCCGACGAGGAGGTAGATTGTGAGAACCCAGCTGACGTCGTTGGGGTTTATCCCGAACTCCTTCTGTATCGTCGGAAGTGCCGGAGTGAGCATCGCCTCGGTGTACATGACGAGCAGTGGGAGAATGACCACTACCAGCATTGCTCTCTTGGCGTAGGTCATGTCGTAGGTTCCGTTATTCCTAGCGACGTTCATATTCTATCACCGATGTATCGAACGATATATCGTTTATAAATCTAACGGTGGTTGGGCTTATAAACTCCAAGGGAGATATACAGATGGGTGCGGGCATGTCCGAGGTAATCTCAGGGGTATATCGAAAGGGGGAGCTTATCATAATCGATGGGAAGGAACTCCACGAGGGAGACACCATCACTGTCAGGATACTCACAAGAAAGGAGCTGGTTGAAAGGCTGGCCGGAATCCTCGGCGAGGGGAGAGCGACCGAGGTGGAAGAATACCTGGGGGAACTTCACGATGAGGGTTCTCCTTGATACCAACGTCCTGTACAACTACCTCTACAGAACCGAACTAACGCCAAAGGCGAAGGATGTTCTGTCGAAGGATTACGAGTTCTACGTCAGCGGCAAAGTCCTGAACGAACTGAGCTATGCCATAATACGAAAAACGGCAGAGGTAGCTTTCGGGGCACGTTCGTACTACAGGGTCAAAGAGATTCTGAGAGAAAGGGGATACAAGCCTTTTGAGGAACCCCTGAGTAGAATGGAGTTCGTTCTGCAGGCTTTAGGAATCGAAAGGATTCCGGACTCGGGCGATTGGGAAGCCATAAGGGGATTCATGCGGAAGTACTCCCTCCTCCCAAACGACGCCACGATACTCGCCACCGCGGTGGAGAGAGGGATTGATGCCATCGCGACCTTTGACAGGGACTACAGTAAAGTTCAAGAGGTGAAGGTTCTCCCTTAAACCATGCACCCCCTCCTAAGAAAGGCCATCAGGGAGCGCTTCGGAAGGCTCAACGAGGTTCAGACCAAGGCATTCCGCGAGGTTAGCTCTGGGAAGAGCGTTCTGATCATCGCGCCAACCGGTTCCGGAAAGACCGAAGCGGCCGTTCTGCCCGTCTTCAACGAAATCCTTGAGGAGGGGCTTAAACCTATTTCTGCACTCTACATCGCACCTCTCAAGGCCCTAAACAGGGACCTGCTTGAAAGACTTGAATGGTGGGGGCAGAAGCTCGGAATAACCGTTGAGGTCAGACACGGCGACACCTCAGCCTACAGGAAGGCGAAGCAGACGAAGAATCCTCCGGGGATGCTCATCATAACCCCCGAAACCCTCGGCGTGATTCTGACGGTTAAGTCTCTTAGAAAGCACCTTGAGAACGTGAGGTTCGTCATCGTCGATGAGATAGCGGAGCTGGTGGACAACAAGCGCGGTGCGCAGCTCCTCCTCGGCCTTGAGCGTCTGGCCGAGATAGTGGACTTCAGGAGAATAGGCATGACGGCGACTGTGGGCAACGAGGAGGAGGTGAGGGAGTGGCTGAAGGCGGACGTCATAGTGAAGCCGAGCTGGAGGAAGAACTACCGCTTCCACGTCCTCTATCCAAAGCCCGGCGAGAGGGACATGGAACTCGCCAAGAAGCTGAGCCTCTCGCCCGAGATAGCGGCGAGGCTGGGGCTCCTCTGGGAGATAGTTGAGAAGCACGGAAAGGCCCTCATATTCACCAACACGCGCCAGTTCGCGGAGATTTTAGCGCATCGCCTCAAGGTCTGGGGAAAGCCGGTCGAGGTTCACCACGGCTCGCTTTCGAGGGAGGCGCGCGTTAAGGCGGAGAGGGCGCTGAAGGAGGGCAAAATCAAGGCACTAATCTGTACTTCCTCGATGGAGCTGGGCATAGACATAGGCGACGTTGATGTTGTGATCCAGTACATGAGCCCGAGGCAGGTGAACCGCTTAGTTCAGCGCGTTGGAAGGGCGAAGCACAGGATAGGCGAGGTGAGCGAGGGCTACGTCATAACATCCAACGTCGAGGACTACCTCCAGAGCCTCGTTATAGCGAAGCACGCCCTCGAAGGCCGCTTCGAGGCGGTCGAGCCGATGGGAGGGCTGGACGTTTTGGCTCATTTCGTCGTCGGCCTGCTCATCGAGTACAAAAGACTGCCCCGCGAGAGGCCCTACGAGATAGCGAAAAGGGCCTACGTTTACAGGGATTTGAGCTGGGAGGACTATCTCGACGTTCTCCGCGTTTTGGAGGATGCCAGGCTGATAGGCTACGACGAGGAGAGCGGCCTGCTCTATCTGAGGCGCGGGGCATTCCAGTACTACTACGAGAACCTCTCGACGATTCCGGATGAGGTTTCGTGGAGGGTATTCGACGCGGGGAGCGGCCACGTTATAGGCAGGCTCGACGAGAGCTTCGTCATGGATCTGGAGGAGGGCATGGATTTCGTCATGAACGGACGGAGCTGGATAGTGCTCAAGATAGACGACGAGGCGAGGCTTTTGAAGGTACGCGAGAGCAAAAGCCTTGAGAGTGCAATACCGAGCTGGGAGGGTGAGATGATCCCCGTTCCGTTCAGCGTTGCCCTCGACGTCGGCAGGCTGAAGAGGGAGCTAAGTTTCGACTTCGAGAAGGCGAAAAGGCTTTTGAAGGGGGTCGAGTTCAGCGAGGAGGAACTGAGGAGGGCCTTTAGGGAAATCAAAGACGAACCCTTCTCAACCGACCGCGATATCGTCGTCGAGAGCACACCCAAGGCGCTCGTCATACACGCCGATTTCGGGAACAGGGCCAACGAGGCCCTCGGACGGCTGGTTCACTCGCTTCTGATTCTGCGCTACGGGAGGGTTTTCTCCGTCCGCTCACAGGCCCACGCGATAGTATTCAAGACGCCGTTCCAGCTGAACCCGGAGGAGGTAAAGGGCTACCTCTACCAGGAACCGGAGAGCCTGGAGTTCATCGTCTCCCGCGCCATGAGGGATTCCCACGCCTACCGCTGGAGAATGCTAAACGTGGCGAAGCGGTTTGGTGCTCTGAGGAGGGACGCCAGGATAAGGAGAATCGAGAGGCTCTTCGAGGGCACCGTGGTGGAGAGGGAAACCCTGAGCGAGCTGTACCACGACAAGGTGGACGTTAGGAAGGGGGAGCTGGTTCTGGAGATGCTCAATAGGGGCACGATGAGGGTGAAGACCGAGCTTAGGAGGGAGCCGTCAACGCTGGCTAGGCTCAACATGACCGTTGGCGGCGAGTTCCTGCTCTCCGGCGTCCTGGAGAGGGACGAGATACTGGAGCTGTTCAGGAAGAGACTGCTCGACCACGAGGTCGTCTTGGTCTGCACCAACTGCGGCTGGCACTCGAAGACGAAGGTTGTGAGGCTCCAGAATATAGAGCTGAGGCAGTGCCCGCGCTGCGGCTCGAAGATGCTCGCCGTTGCCCACCCGATTGACGCGGAAGAGTTTCTCCCCGTCCTGGAGAAGGTCCGCCACGGGAAGCCGCTGGAGCGGAAGGAGGAGAGAACCTACAGGAAGCTACTGAAGGCGGCAGACCTCGTGGATTCCTACGGGTTCGAGGCGGTCTTGGCTTTGGCCAGCTACGGCACCGGTCCTGACACGGCGGCGAGGATTCTGGCCCAGTACAAAGGGGACGCCCTGCTCGTCGCCCTCATGGAGAGGGAGCGGCAGTTCATAAGGACGAGGCGCTTCTGGGTGGATAAGAAAGAGAATGAAACCGGGAACAGCCAGAAGGAAGTTTGACCTGTCCTCTGTTGGCGGTTTTGGAAGGACTAATAGAAATCACCCAAGTCCCACGCAAGATAGCCCTCGTCCCTCAGCTCCTCCTTCCCCTCGATGTTCCTTGCAATGATTCCGAAGCGGAAAGTGCCCTCGAACCTGACGAGCGTTGATTTGCCTTCCAGTTCCTTCAAAACCCTCCTCGCGTCCCTCTCGCTCAAGTCCTTCCACTTGACCTCAATCAAGCTGGCCGTATCTTTGCCCAAGGCCATGATGTCGATTTCTTCACCCCTGAACCACCACCTGCCGAGGGTCTCGAACTCAAGCGGCCTCTTGAGGAGAAGGAACTCCCTCGCGAGGTCCTCAAAGCGGACTGAAAAAACCTTGTAGAGGTCATCGAGCCTCGCAGTTCCGGAGGAGATGTCAGTCATCTGGGGGTAAGTCAGAACGAACCAGCTCAGCAGAACCGGGTCGCTTATCCTGTAAAGGCTCACCTTCCTGCTCCCTAGGATTGGGGTCTCCTTCTCAACGAAGCCGAGCCTCATGAGGGTCTCGATGTAGGGATAAACGCTCCTCGCCGGAAGGCCGAGGTAGTTCGCAATCCTCTCAAGCCTCCTGTTGCCCTCTGCAATCGCCCTGAGGACTGAGAAATAGCTTTTCAGCTCCCTCAGCTCCTCGCCGAGGATTACGTAGGGCTCGTCGTAGAACAGGCCGTAGTCGCTCAGGAACTCCTCCCTCACGAACTCCTCAATCGAGGAATAGCGGGAGGCGAGCCTCAGGTAGGGCGGAATTCCCCCAACGAGCATGTAGGCCCTTATCCCGTATTCCCCGTCCCGAAAAAACTTCAGGGCGTTGGGATAATCTAAGGGTTTTAAGTGAATGCTCCTCGTCCTCCTGCCGTAAAGGGGCGAAGCGTGGCTTAGAACATCGTCCCACATCATACCAAGTAGCGAACCGGAGATGACGAGCATGACGTTTTTCTCGCTCAAAATTCCGTCCCAGACCCTCTGGAGGTCGCTCAGAATCTTCCGATCAGACTTTATGGCGTACGTGAACTCGTCAAGGACTATGAGACAGTCATTAACTCTTTCGGCGAGATAGCTCAGCAGGTCGAACCAGTTATCAGTCTCGACCTTCAGGATTAGTTCGTCCCCAAGGAACGAGGCAATCGCGCGTTTGAACTCCCTCATCTGAACCTCCTTAATGGCCTCGGGGAACGTGAAGAAGGACGTCCTCTTGTCCTTAGAGAACTCGCGCATGAGCCTCGTTTTTCCAACCCTTCTCCTGCCGTAGAGAACGACGAAGGACGGCCGGTTTCTCCACTCGCGTGAGAGAACTTCAATCTCCCTCTCGCGGTCTATGAACTCCACGGTTTTCACAAGATAGTATAAGTACGATTATATATAAATATGTTTCGATGAAATTCGCCCCCACCAGTAACTGGTGGCCCCTTACCTAAAGGCATGCTCCACCAGCGGGTCGGGGATGAAGTAGCCCTCGATGGTCTTTTCCAGATAGCCGTAGCGGACGAGGTTGTTGAGGACGTTGGAAAAGTTCTTGTCGTCTATTCTCTTGCCCTCAAGGAGTTCAACGGTCTCCTTTATCTCCTTCCAGCGGTGTTTTCCGTTGGCCACCGCCCTCATTGCCAGCTCATAGCGGTGGGAGAGCTTTTCCAGGGCAGAGAATTCCGCAAGGATTAGCCTTCTCGCGTCCTCTTTGAGCCTGTTCAGCGCTTCCCTGTGGGACATGCCGAGGTAGCGGTTGTAGCCGTAGAGGGTCAGCCAGCCGACTATTCCGTCGAGCTCGCCAATTGCCTCCCCGATTTCGTCTTCCGGGACATTTATTCCAACCTCTTCAAAACCCCTTATGAGGAAATCTCTGCTCTGCCTTCTCTCAAACCTTTTCAGTCTTATCTCCCTGTGGGCTCTTCCAAAGAGGGCTGATTCTGGGTTATGGAGGTCCAAAAAATCCTCCAGCAGACCTATCTCCGAGCCCGTCAGGATGAAGCTCACGTTTTGAAGTTCGTCCATCGCCCAAGCTATTAGCTCCGGGTACCTTGAATTTGAGAACCTCAGGTACTGGGCCTCATCGATGGCTATTATGAAGCGCTCTCCGATGGAGTCTATGCGCTCAAGAACCTCGTGAAGACTCACTCTCCTGTCAACGCTCAGTTCTATCCCCAGTCCCCCAATACGAACCCCTTTGAGGGATTTTAAGGTCTCTCTGGCACGTTCCTTCGTGGAGCCCTTGAGGTAGCCCTGAAGTATGAGCTTCCCGATGGCTTCTTTTGGAACGCTTCCGAACTCGGAGTAAACCTTTCTTGCATCAATCTTAACGCTTCTATAAGGGAGCTCGTTCAGTGCAACGTTCAGAAGGGAACTCTTGCCGAGACGCCTGATTCCAAGGAGCACTATGAGTGAGAGGCCCTTCTCTATCGAGTTTTCAATCAGAGAAAGCTCCTCCTCGCGGTCATATAGCTCCCCCCGTCTCATCTTGGGTTTAGGGTTGAACAGCATACCCCCCCACCAGTTACTGGT